>CAMWHN010000114.1 GCA_947174085.1 uncultured Ruminococcus sp. | reverse complement strand
ATATACCAAAATTTTTAAAGTCGAAGGTATGCACTGTGAACATTGTAAAAATCGTGTAGAAGAAATTATTAACGATATGAATGGCATTGCAGGAAAAGTAAATTTAAAAAAATCTGAACTTACAGTATTTTATGCAATTGCTATTGAAGATAAAATTTTAAAAGCGAATCTTGAACGGGCAGGTTATATTTTAAAAATTTAAAAAATCATGCTGAATTGCATTGACATTTTATAAAAAATAGGCTATAATATAAAAAAAATTAAAATTAATCAGGAGATGAAAATAAATTATATGAAACAGAATATTTTAAAAGCAATGGAAAATGGAGAATTACAGGCATTTTATCAGCCACAGTATGATGCCATATCCGGAAAGATTGTCAGTGCAGAAGCTTTAGTCAGATGGATAAAACCAGATGGCAGTATGATTTCACCAGATAAATTTATTCCGGATGCTGAAACAAAAGGCTATATCACAGAAATTGACTGGTATATGACAAAACAAGTTTGTCAAATGCTTAATTTTCAGAAACAGAATCATGAAAAACAGTTCCCAGTGGCAATTAATTTTTCCAGACATCATATTCAGGAAGCAAATTTTACAGAAAAATTATGTGCCATTGCTGATAAATATGCGATTTCGCACGAATTGCTGGAAGTAGAGATTACAGAATCCGCTATGGTAAATGAAGAATCTAAAATTTTAGATTGGCTGGAATCTGTTAGAACTGCCGGATTTACAATTGCAATTGATGATTTTGGGAGTGGTCTTTCTTCACTCCAGTTTGTAAAAGATATGCCTGCTGATGTTTTGAAAATTGACAAATCTTTGCTAAGTCATAACTGTGAAAACGAAAAAGAAAGAGTTGTACTGGAAAGTATTTTTTATTTCGCAAACAGATTACATATGACAACAATTGCAGAGGGCGTAGAAACCAAAGAACAGCTTCAATTTTTGCGTACTTGTGATTGCAAAAAAATTCAAGGCTATTTATTTGCAAAGCCCATGTCTAAAATAAATTATCTTGCAATTTGCAGAAATTCTCAATCTGCTGAAACAACAGAAGATATTTTAGAAATGCAAACCCCTGCCAATGCATTTAATTTGCTGATGCGTGTGATTTTTCAAAGATATCCACTTGTGATTTTTTCTAATTTAACTAGAAATAGCTATTACATGATGGCTTATGAAGATTTTACAGCAACAGCTTGTCCTTCCACAGGCATTTTTGAAGAATTAATTATTCATGGTGCAAGCTCTATGCACCCCGATGACCAAGAAATTTTTGCACAGACATTTAACAGAATAAATTTATTAAAAGCCTATGCTGACGGCAAATCTAAAATTAGACTTGTTACCAGACAGCTTGGCGATGATGGAAAATACAGACCTGTTGAAACAACAGATTATTTTATTAAAAATTCATCTTCTGATGATATTCTTGTGATTACACTATGTGAAAATTTGCCAAATCATTAATGATAATATTATCACTCCGGATTTTTTTATTGATTGATAATTTTATATAAAAAATTGCTTAAATTCACAAGTTCCTGCATTGTTAAAGCTTCTATTCTAGTATTAGATATTATATTAGCCTGTTCAAAAATAGCTAGCATTTTCGCTTTTGGAATATTAAAATGATTGGCAAGCACACTGCATAGCTGTTTTCTACGCTGGGAAAAGCCTATTTTGATAATTCTAAAAAATAAATTTTCATCTTGTACATGCCAGTGCTGTTCTGGATATAATTTAATTTGAATTACCATAGAATCGACTTTTGGCGCAGGCAAAAAACTTCCTCTTGTGACATCAAATAATTTTTTTGCTTCTCCGTAATAAGCAACTGCTACTGTCACAGCTCCAGAGTCACGAGTTCCTACAGGCGCACAAAGTCTTTGTCCGGCTTCTTTCTGTACCATGACTGTAATAGTTTTGATTGGCAATTTTTCTTCCAGCAATCGCATAATCAAAGGCGAAGTAATATAATACGGCAAATTTGCACAAACAGCAACTTGTAAATCAGCAAATTCTTCCGCAATTATTTTTTTTAAATCAATTTTCATGGCATCACCATGAATAATTTTAATATTATTAAATTCTGCAAGCGTTTCGTCCAAAATAGAAAATAATTTTTCATCAAGTTCAATGGCAACAACTTTTTCTGCACGTTTTGCAAGTTCCGCTGTCAAAACGCCAACACCTGTGCCAATTTCTAAAATTCCAAAATTTTTTTTTGCGTTGCCTAGTTCTGCAATTTTAGGGCATACTGTCGGATTAATTAAAAAATTTTGTCCTAAAGCTTTAGAAACATGAAATCCGTGATTTTCCATTATTTGCTTGATATAATTAATATCTGTTAATTCTGGTATCATTTTCAAATCCTTTCTAATTCTAATTGCTTGATTAAAGCTTCTGCGCATTTCATGCCGTCTACACAAGCCGAAGTAATTCCGCCGGCATAGCCTGCACCCTCTCCGCAAGGATAAAAACCGGAAATCCCTACACTGAAAAAATTCTCATCACGAAGCATTCGCACAGGAGAAGAACTTCGGGATTCTATGCCAGTTAAAATAGCGTCTTTATCTGCAAAGCCATGCAAACGCTTGTCCATTTCTCTAATCCCTTGTCTTAGGGTATCACACATAAAATCAGGCAAATAATTATCAGGTGATATAAAAGCCGTATTTGGCAGATAACTAGGCTTAACACGTCCAAATGCTTTAGAATTTCTTTTTTTTAGAAAATCTCCTACACAGATAACAGGTGCAGAATAATTCGCTCCAGCAACTTCAAAAGCCTTTTGCTCTAGTTTTCTTTGTAAAAACATACCTGCTAATGGGTGATTACTCCCAAAATCTTCTGGAGTAATTCCAACTAGTAATGCACTATTTGCATTTTTACCATCACGGGCAAAATTACTCATGCCGTTAATCGCAAGACAGCCTATTTCTGAAGACGCTGGAACAACTTCTCCTCCCGGACACATACAGAATGTATATAAACTCCTGCCATTTTTTAAATGCACAGCTAATTTATAATCTGCCGAACCAAGAGCCGAATGATTCCAGAATTTTCCATATAACGCTTTGTTAATATCTTCCTGTAAATGTTCAATTCTGACACCCATAGCAAAGGGCTTTTGCGTTAATACAATATTTTTTTGATAAAGCATTTCCAGTGTATCTCTTGCGCTATGTCCTAGTGCAAAAATTGCATGATTCGTTTTTAATTCATGTTCCTGATTATTTTGCAAATATATGACAGAATCTAATTTTTGATTTTTTATATTTATATCAATTAATTTCGCATGAAAATGAATCTCACCGCCTAATTTTAAAATTAAATTTCTAAAATTGCGTGTCATTCTAGTTAAATTATCTGTCCCAATATGAGGCTTTGCTTGCCAAAGAATTTCTTCCGGCGCACCGCATTGTACAAAAGTTTCTAATACAAATCTGATTCTTTCATCTTTGATACCAGTATTTAATTTGCCGTCTGAAAAAGTCCCTGCTCCGCCCTCGCCGAACTGAATATTACTTTCAGGATTTAAAACACCTGTTGTTTTAAAATTTTTCACATGTTCTATGCGTTCTTCAACTGAGCAACCACGTTCTAATATAATTGGACGTAATCCGGCTTTAGCAAGCACATAACCCGCAAACATGCCGGCACACCCAAATCCAATTACCACAGGACGTTGCTGACTATGACAAATTCTAATTTTATATTTTTTATCATTCACAAGTGAAATATCTTTATCTTTGGCGCATTTTTGTAAAATTCTCTTTTCACCCTCTGCTTTAATATCCAGTGTGAATAAAAATAAAATCATATCTTTTTTTCTGGCATCTACAGAGCGTTTTTTTATTATAATTTCCTGAATTTTCTCAAACGGAATATGCAATTTTCTTCCGACAGCTTTTTTTAAATCTAAATCTGTATAATCTAAATTTAATTTTATATTCTGAATCCTAATCATAATATAATTTTCCTCATTTCTGCATTTCTGCACAATGTTTTCCTGCAATATAACCGCTTGCCCATGCCCAATGAAGCTGATACCCTCCACAATCTGCATGTACATCAACGGCTTCACCAGTGATATATAAACCAGAATAATTTTTTACTTGTAAATTTTCATCAAGAGCTTTCCCGTGAACACCTCCAGAACAAGCCTGTGCCTGTGCTGAAACAATTCCTAAAACAGAAAATCTAAAATCTTGTAATAATTTTGCAATTTGCCGAATTTGCTGACCAGTTAGCTGACAACAGGGCATTGTTGATAAAATATTATTTTTTTTAAGAATGACTCTAGCAATCGCTTTTTGTATCAAACCAGACAGCATATTTTCACAATCTGAATCATAGCGCACAGCTTGACAGCTATATAATCTTGCAATTAATTCTGAATTTTCTAATTCTGGAAATAAATTGATAGCAATTTCATAATCCGTTAATTTTTCTTTTGAAATTAAACTTGCTAGATTAAATACACAAATTCCAGAAATTGCCTGTTCTGTGAATTGAATTTCACCTGTTTCAGTTCGCAGAATTTTATTTTTTTCTAAAAGCGTAACAGAGCCTTTTACTCGAATGCCTTTTAGTATTTGCAAATTATTTCTATCTGAACGCAAGGGGCATAAAATCGGCTTGCTTTCTACAATGGGAATTTGCAATTTTCTAAGCATATCCCAAGCTGTGCCATCTGTGCCAAATTTCGTTGCAACTGTCCCACCTGCTGAAAAAATAATATTTTTTGCAATCATATGCTCTTGATTTTCAGTCAAAATATGCCATTTATGATTTTTTTGATATAATTCTATGACACATGTATTACAAATTTCTGTTACTTGCCTGCAATGCATTCTTAAAGTATCTAACACAGCATTTGCCGTCATACTATAGGGATAAATTCTACCCTGTTCATCTGTACGGCAATATAATCCCAGATTTTCAAAAAAATTTTCTGCTTTGCCAAAATTAGCTAGTACATGACTTGTGTCATAACTTCCGAAATAATTTTCAGGTGAAATATTCTCATGACTTAAATTACATCTACCGTTACCAGTTGCAAGAATTTTTTTGCCAACACGAGGTAAACGCTCTAAAATTGCAATTTTTTTTACACCCATAGAGCAAGCCGTTACAGCAGAAGCAAGTCCAGACGCTCCTCCGCCGATAATTACCAAAAAATACTCATTCATGTGATACACCTAATAACGGCAATAATTCACAAGTCATATAATAATTAACACTATCCTGTTTTTGCATATTAGAATTAATTGCAATCACAGCATGATATTCTGGAAAAATAAAACATCTTTGTCCCCATTTTCCGCTCATATAAAAGCCGTTTTCTAATATCCAGAAAAAATATCCATAGGGCTTGCCCTCATTGCTAATTGCATGCGTAGAACTAAAATTTTTTTGCCACTGAAGCGAACAAATTTTATGTTCTAAAATACCTTGTCCAATTTTAGCTAAATCTTCTGTTTTCAGTTTTAAACCACTTGCGCCAAATACATGCCCTTCTGTATCATATTCAAAATCATAATTTATAATATGTAACGGCTTAAATATATTATTTATCATCTGGTCTTGTAAAGAAATTCCTGTTTGTTCTTCCGCCATTCGTCCGGCAAGATAAGCACAAGCATTACTATATAAAAATTCTTGCTTATTTTCTAACGGCATTTCACAACAGGCTTTTAAATAATCTGCACAAGTATTTCTATCTGCAAATAATAATTTTTCTTGCATACCTGATTGCATAGATAATAATTTCCCAAGAGATATATCAGAAATTGGCACATTGCCTGTATGTAAAACTTGTCCGACTGTTGTTTCCAGTGTTAATTTTTGATTCTCTAAAAGCTTTCCAATTACTAAAGCAACTAAACTTTTCATAATCGAATGTTGCGAATATAATAATTCTGTTTGCTGTGTTTGGGCAATTATTTTATTATCTTTCATGATAACAACAGATAAAATTTCTGGATTATCAGGCTTTAATAATTTCAAAAAAATCCCTCCTGCATTAATCTTGCTTTTCAAGCACAATCACAGCCACTAAATCATGTCCGGCATTCAAAGCCACAGCAGAACCTACTTTTGTACGATAAGCTGGCGGATAGCCTAATTGCTCTGTTAAAATTTTTTCAACCTGATTTGCATGTTCTGGATTACTACCCTCTAAAATTAAATATGGGGTATCTGCAATCATAACATTTTTTATTTTTTCTGTTAATTTCGCAATAATATTTTTTTCGCCTCTAATTTTTTCAGAAACGCTAATTTTTCCATGTGCAATATGAATCATAGGACGCAAGCCTAAAATTTCCCCTGCGAATGCTCCTACAGAAGTCAATCTGCCAGACTTTTTGACAAATTTTAATGTCATTGGTACAAAATAAACACCTACATTCGCTAGCCAATATTTTAAATATGCTAAAATATTTTCAACAGAATCTCCAGTACTTGCCATTTTCACAGCTTCTAACACTGGATAACCATAAGTAATTGTATAATTCTCACTGTCCAAAATATGAATCTTCATTTTTTCAGCAATCTCTGGATTCTCACTATAAATTATATCTCTTGCATTACAAGCATTCTGATAAGTCGCCGAACCTTTGGCATTAATACTCACATAAATTAAATCCGTATAGCCCTGTTCAAAATATTCTAAAAATACTTCTTGAAACTTAAAACTTGTAATTTGCGAAGTAGATGGCATTTCATCAGCATGTGCTAACAAATCATAAAATTCTTCTTTTGATAAATCTCTTTGTTCTTCGTAAGAATCGCCATTGACTGTTAGCAAAATACTTAACAAAGCGATGCCCATTTCTTCGGCTTGCTGTAACGGAATATCACTCGCTGTATCTGTAATTAATTTTATTTTCGCCATTGTATTTATCCTTTCTAACATATTAACAACAATCCCAATTATACAAAACATCTGAAAAATCAAGTTTTTTTAATTTTTCTAAATTAATAAAAAAATTACAAATTCCACTATCGCCCCATATTACTTTATAATGG
>CAMWHN010000113.1 GCA_947174085.1 uncultured Ruminococcus sp. | reverse complement strand
TTCTTACGCCTTTATTATTTTTTGTTCTATGAGCTGTAATAATCGTATAACTATGCGCATTTACTGTAATTTTACAATTATAATTATCGGAAACTGCATACCAGTTTTTGCCTTTTTGATAGATACCTGTATTGCTATCTAAAATAATTTCCCTGCAAAATGCAATCACATCATTTGTTTCTAGTTTTAAATTTTTTTTAATGCGCTGTATGCCAAGTTCTGTTGTATGAATCTTAGAAATATTTTTAATCAAATTATTCAAGCAACTAATACCGGATATTGCGCCAAAACTTGCACACCCTTTTGTGCTAAAGTTTTGATAGCAATTTCAAGTTCCGTGCGATTCATAGCATTTTCTGTCACAAATACTAATTCCTCTTCGTCTGTGGAAATTGTTTGATTCGCAATTTCGCCAAAGACTTCTGATAATAATTTTACATCTGCGGAAGTTGTCCGGAAATAATATTTTGCTGAGAATTTTGAAACATCTTCTATAAAATCAGTATTGCCTACATTTTCCCAAGTCTGTGTCGGAATTGTCCCAGTAAGTTGCACTTCTTCTATCATATCGCCTAATACTGCACTAGCTGTCGGAAATTTACCTGCGCCACGTCCATAGAACATAGCTTTACCGATACCGTCACCTCGAACCATAACAGCATTATACACACCATTGACATCTGATAATAAATTATCATCTTCCACAGCCATTGGCATAACAGTCGGCAAAATTTTATGATTATCTAACATTTGTACTCTTGCAATTAATTTAATTGCATAGCCTAATTTTTCACAAAGTTTTGTATCTTTCAATTCTACTTCACGAATGCCTTTTGTATAAACAGATTCCGGATATACATGCTTTCCAAACGCTAACGAAGACAAAATACAAATTTTTCTACATGCGTCATGTCCTTCTACGTCAGCCGTAGGGTCTTTTTCTGCATAGCCTTTTTCTTGTGCTAAAGCTAAAGCTGTTGCAAAATCCATATCTGCTGTAATCATTTTGTTTAAAATAAAATTAGTCGTACCGTTTAAAATTCCGGCAATTGCAGAAAATTCATTTGCAATTAAGCATTTATGCAACGGTCTAATAATCGGTATTGCACCGCCAACACTTGCCTCAAAAAAGAAATTACAAGAATTTTCTTTTGCGATTTTTAATAAAATATCGCCTTTAGAAGCAACTAATTCTTTATTAGAAGTCGCAACGCTTTTACCACATTCCAGACAAGATTTCACAAATGTAAATGCCGGTTCTACACCGCCCATGCATTCCGCAACTACAGTAACTTCAGGGTCGTTTAAAATAACTTCAATATTTTTGACAAGTTTATTGGCATAAGGCTTATCTGGAAAATCTCTCAAATCCAGAATATACGCCATTTCAAGATTTTTACCACAACGTTTCTGAATTAAATCTTTATTTTTTTCAAATAATTCAACCACACCAGAGCCAACCACTCCACAGCCTAACACTGCTAATTTTTCCATAATAAATTAATTCCTTTCAAATAATTTTAAATAATTTTTTATTCGCCTGATAATATTTTAATATCTACAACACCGTCAATTTGCATTAATTGCTGTCTTAATAAAACAGGCGATTGCAATTCACCACACAGCCGAATTGAAAAATTCACTGTTGCCACACTGTCAACAGGAATATTTTGATTCACTGTTAGAATATTCGCATCTAAATCATAAAGTGCTGAAAGAACATTAGATAACACACCGGCTTTATCCTGTAGCACAGCATGTAAATTCATAATGCGCTGTGTTAATTTATCTTCATAAGAAAATACACAGTCTTTATATTTATAATACGCACTGCGGGAAATGCCAACACGTTTACAAGCCGAAGCAGAGCTTTTTTCTTCTCGATTCGCAATTAATTCTTTTACTTTCAGAACTTTACTAATCACATCTGGCAAAACAGATGCATCTACTACAATCAGCCGATTTTCCATACAAATCCCCCTTAGGTCTGAAATCGTCCGTGTACAGCAAACACTTGTACTTGCATATTTTACTATAACATAATTTCATGACTTTGTCAAGCGTTTTTGAATAATTACTTAATTGTCAACTAAATTTTAAATTATAGTTGACAAATAAAAATTTCTATGCTATAATAATTTTAATATTAATTCACAGGAGGTTTCTTTTTATGACAAAAGCATTTACAACAAGAGAACTTGCTTTTACAGGGATTTGTTCCGCATTATTAGCTGTCTGTTCATGGATTTCAGTGCCAACACTTGTGCCATTTACATTCCAGACATTCGGCGTATTCTGTACACTAGAATTATTAGGCGGTAAAAAAGGCTTTTTTGCAATCTTAGTTTATTTATTGCTAGGTGCAATCGGCATGCCAGTCTTTGCTGAATTTTCCAGTGGCTTAGGTGTGATTCTAGGCACAACAGGCGGTTATTTAATCGGCTTTTTATTTATGGCAATGATTTATGCTCTTTCTGAAAAAATCATGTTACATGAAAAACTTTGGTTCAGAATTTTCATATTAATTTTAGGCATTGCTCTTATGTATCTATTCGGGTCAGTTTGGTTTATGCTAGTATATACCAGACAAGTAGAAGCTGTTAGTTTTACAAAAGTTTTTAGCATGTGTGTCACGCCGTTTTTAATTCCAGATATTGCAAAACTTGCATTTGCGATATTACTCACAGGGAGAATTAAAAATTATGTCAAAATTTAATCTTCGTCCACATCATGGACTATGTATTGCATTTTTTGAGGGTAAGGGCTATGATGATAATTTCACACAGCACATGAAAAATGTTATTTCTATTTTGCAAGAACAAAATCCAGAAATTAAACTTGTATTAAAAACAGATTATATTTGTGCTTGTTGCCCACATCAAAAAAATCAGCTCTGTGACAGCGATTGTAAAGTACAACGCTATGACAGAGCTGTTTTAAAAGCTTGTAATTTGCAAGAAAATCAAGTGCTTAACTGGTCTGCATTTTGTGAGATTATTTATAAAAAAATTTTAATTAGCAAGCCGATTTCTGAAATTTGTGTGAATTGCCAATGGTTAACTATTTGCCAAAAAAAGAAAATTGAAAATTATAAATTTTTTAAATAATATTTTTTTGCCAGCACCAAATCAAATATAGTAATCATCTCATCATGATTGAAATCCACTGCTTGCCAGTTGGGCAGATTGCCTGAACCTAGTAACCACTTTTGCAATACAATTATATCTAATACATTAAATTCCCCGTCTTTGTTAGCATCTCCTGCGAGAATTTCTGTAGTTGGCTTTTCAGGAGCTGTTCCAAGAGAAACGAAATTTCTGTTGTATTGTTTAGCATAAGCTTCTGCTGTGGAATTATCATAGCCGTAAATTGTAGCTATATTAGGAAATGGATCGCTATCAATGTAACATTCTGGATTTTCAATTGTAATAGATATTAAAGATTCACAACCGTAAAAAGTTCCAAAGCCAATTGTTGTCACGTTGTCTGGAATTGTGATAGATTCTAAAGCAGTACAATACGCAAAATCAAGATATCCGATGGATGGCACGCTGTCTGAAATTATGACGGATGTTAGAGCAGAACACTCATAAAAAGCATAAATTCCAATTTTTGTCACGCTGTCTGGAATTGTGATAGATTCTAAAGCAGTACAATCACGAAAAGCACTCATTCCAATTGTTGTCACACTATCTGGAATTATGACAGATTCTAAAGCAGAACAATTATAAAATGCCCACTCTCCTATTGTTGTCACACTATTTGGAATTGTGATAGATTTTAAAGCAGAACACTCAGAAAAAGTAGACATTCTGATTGCTGTCACGCTGTCTGGAATTGTGAAAGATGTTAAAGATTCGCACTGTGAAAAAGCACAATCTCCAATTGATGTCACACTATCTGGAATTGTGAAAGATGTTAAAGATTTACACTTTTCAAAAGCATGATGTCCGATTGTTGTCACACTGTCTGGAATTATGACAGATTCTAAGGCAGTACACCTAAAAAAAGCCCCATCTGCGATTGATGTCACACTATCTGGAACAATGACATCACCTTTACAAGTTGTGCCATCCACCAAAATCCCATTGACAATTACCATTGGATTTTCATTTATTTTGGTTTCCAGCCATGGTGTATTCTTAAAAGCCTCACGTCCAATTACTGTCACACTGTCTGGAATTATGATGGATTCTAAAGCAGTACAATCGTTAAAAGCACTCTCTCCTATTGTTGTCACACTATCTGGAATGATAACAGATGTTAAAGCAGAACAATGAGCAAAAGCTCCCCATTCAATTGTTGTCACACCATCTTCAAGTATAACTTTTTGTATATTACATTTCCGCCATATAAATCCATTAGCGGTATTATAATCTTCCATTTCACCAGTTCCACTAATCGTCAGTGTTCCTGTGGATGTGTCAAAATTCCAGGTCAGATTTTCCCCACATGTCCCTGAAGTAACAAGTTCTGTATCCTCTGCATCTGCAACAATAGAATGCATTGGCTTAATTTGTTCAGCGATTGGTAAACAGCTTGCACAGAAACATAATAATGCTGTCATACTGGCAAGCAAAGCCTTTAATTTTCTCATGTTTAAAAACCTCCTATTATATAAATATTCAGTTTTATTGTATCATAAAACAAACAATAAAACAAGTAATTTTGGGCAAATTTTGCAGTTTTATGTTAATTTTTATATTATATACATAAAAAATTAATCGTTTTTCGTGCATTTATAACAAAAAGCAACCTGTCAAAAGGTTGCTTTCTATTATTCTGAATTTTTTAAATAATTTTTTGCTAACACCAAATCAAATATGTTAATGATTCCGTCATGATTGAAATCCACTGCTTGCCAGTTGGGCAGATTCCCTGAACCTAGTAACCACTTTTGCAATACAATTATATCTAATACATTAAATTCCCCGTCTTTGTTAGCGTCTCCTGTGAGAATTTCTGTAGTTGACGTTTCAGGAGCTGTTCCAAGAGAAACGAAATTTCTGTTGTATTTTTTAGCATAAGCTTCTGCTGTGGAATTGTCATATCCATAGATAGTAGCTGTATCAGGAATTATATCTTCATAATGAAAAGGAATACTATAAGGAGATTCAACAGGAGGACCAATTACACATTCTGGATTTTCAATTGTAATAGATGTTAAAGCCCTACAATCCTCAAAAGCCTCTCTTCCAATTAATGTGACACTATCTGGAATCGTGACAGATGTTAAAGAGGAACACCAACAAAAAGCAAACTCACCAATTTCTGTCACACTATTTGGAATTGTGACAGATGTTAAAGCGTCACAGCCATAAAAAGCAAACTCACCAATTTCTGTCACATTATCTGGAATTGTGACAGATGTTAAAGCGTCACAGCCCCAAAAAGCATCATCTCCAATTGATGTGACACTATCTGGAATTGTGACAGATGTTAAAGCAGAACAATTCTTAAAAGTAGCTCCTCCGATTTTTGTCACACCATCTGGGATAATAACTTCCCCTTCGCATGTTATACCATCAATTAAAATTCCGTTAATAATGACAAGTGGATTTTCATTTCTTTTGGCTTCCAGCCATGGTGTATTCGTAAAAGCATCATGTCCAATTGATGTCACACTATCTGGAATTGTAATAGATGTTAAAGATTCACAATCCTTAAAAGCATACCTTCCGATTGATGTCACACTATCTGGAATGTCAATAGATTCTAAAGCAGTACATTTACGAAAAGCCTCATATCCGATTGATGTTACACTATCTGGAATTATGGCAAATGTTAAAGATTCACAACCCTCAAAAGTATAATTTTCAATTGCTGTCACACCATCTGGAATTTCGATAAATTTTAAAGCAGTACAATTAGAAAAAGCTTTCGAGCCAATTTTTGTTACACTATATGGAATTTCGACAGATTTTAAAAATGAACAATCAAGAAAAGCCCCTCCTGCGATTGCTGTCACATCATCTGGAATGACTGCCACCTTTTGAATTTCCGCCACATATGATGTGCCATCAATTAAAATCCCGTTAATAATGATTGGTTGGCTTTCATTTATTACGACTGTAGTGCATTGGTTGTTTCGCCATGCTGTACCCAGGAAAGCCGTAGTTCCAATTGCTGTCACACTATCTGGAATGTCAATAGATTCTAAAGAACTACAACCATAAAAAGCGTTATCTCCGATTGTTGTCACACCATCTGGAATGACAATAGATTCTAAAGCACTACACCAAGTAAAAACTCCATCTTCGATTGCTGTCACACCATCTGGAATTGTGACGGATGTTAAAGCACTACAACTATGAAAAGCCTTTTTTCCGATTGCTGTCACACTATCTGGAATTGTGGCGCGTATTAAATTACTACAACTATAAAAAGCACCATCTCCGATTGTTGTCACACTATCTGGAATCCAGACGGCTACTACAGCACATTCACTAAAAGCATACTCTCCTATTGTTGTCACACCATCTGGAATTTCAATAAATGTTAAAGATTTACAACCGTCAAAAGTACCAGCTTCAATTGTGGTTATATTATTTGACAGTTTGACAGATTGTAAATGACCACACCAGAGAAAAGCCTGCGCTCCAATTGATGTGACACTATCTGGAATTGTGATAGATTCTAAAGCAGTAGCAAAAAAAGCCCGCTCTCCAATTGATGTGACACTATCTGGAATTGTGATATCTAAAAAAGTACCTCCCCAAAAAGCTCCATTTCCAATTGTTGTTACACCATCTTCAATGATAACATGTTTAAACTCCATATTATCCCAAGGAGCGAAAGTTCTGTCAGATATCCTAAAAGAAGCAAAATCTGTCATTGCACCAGTTCCACTAATTGTTAGTGTTCCTGTAGATTCTTCAAGATTCCAAGTTAAATTTTCCCCACATGTCCCAGAAGTAACAATTTCTTCTGCACTTGCAAAAATAGAATGCATTAGCGGAATCTGTTCAGCCATTGGCAAACAGCCTGCACACAAACAGGATAATGCTGTGATACTGGCAAGCAAAGCCTTTAATTTTCTCATATTTAAAAACCTCCTATTATATAAATATTCAGTTTTATTGTATCA
>CAMWHN010000112.1 GCA_947174085.1 uncultured Ruminococcus sp. | reverse complement strand
GTATTGCAAAATTTTAGTTTTTGGTGTAAAATAAGATTATATTAGTTTAATTTATGGAGGTTTTTGAGTATGATTACAGCAGGCGATTTCAGAAACGGCGTTACGTTTGAACTTGACGGCAATGTTGTTCAGGTTGTGGAATTTCAGCATGTAAAACCGGGTAAGGGTGCGGCGTTCGTAAGAACAAAATATAAGAATGTTATCACAGGTTCTGTGGTAGAACGTTCTTTTAATCCGACTGAAAAATTCCCAACTGCTTTTGTGGAACGCAAGGACATGCAATATCTGTATGAAGATTCCGGTTTGTATTATTTCATGGATATGGAAACTTATGAACAGTTGCCAATTGAACAGGCAAAGCTTGGCGCAAGTTTTGCATTTGTGAAAGAAAACATGGAAGTAAAAGTTCTGTCTTACAAAGGTAATGTATTTGGTGTTGAACCGCCTTATTTTGTAGAATTGCAAGTAACACAAACTGACCCTGGATTTAAAGGCGATACGGCAACGAATGCAACCAAGCCGGCTACTTTGGAAACAGGTGCAGAAGTGCGTGTGCCGTTGTTTATTGATGAGGGTGAAATTATTCGTATTGACACCAGAACCGGTGAATACATGGAACGTGTGAATAAATAACACCGGAGGATTTTATATGGATAAAGTTTCTTATTTGAAAGGTCTGCTTGCCGGACTTGATGTTAATTCAGAATCCAGAGAAGGCAAAGTGTTTTATGCTATCTGTGAGGCTTTGGAAGAATCTGCAAAATATACGGAAGAATTAGAAAACCGTGTGGCAGAATTAGAAGAACTGTGCAATATTCTTGACGAAGATTTAGGTCTTGTAGAAGAAATGCTGGAAGATAATACAAATGCTTTTAGCTGTACGAATTGTGGCAGTCAAAGTTTGCAGTGTGATTTTATTGATGAAGATGATGAAGAAGATGAAGTTGATGAAATTGATGCGGACGAGCCTGTTGCAGACAAACCAGAAGAATTATCTGATGTTCTTGATGAAGATTTAGGTCACGCAGAGGAAATAACAGAAGATAAATCTGTTGAAGTTGCGGAAGAACCGGAAGATTTTGTTGAAGAAATTAAGACTACAGATAATAAAAATGCCGATGAAACTGAAGCTATTGCAAATGATGCAGATACAGAAGCAGAAAATGATACAGATGATTTTATGGACGATGAAGAAGAATATGAAACGATTTGCCCAACATGCGGACATTATATTTTGTTGGACGAGCGTATGCTAGAAGAAGGCGAAACAATCTGCCCGAACTGTGGCGAGGAGTTGGAATTTGATTTTGATGAAGAAGAAATCGAAAAACTTGCTCCTGCTGATGAAAAATAAGCATTTCTAAAAACAGTGGCGGAGGTATTCTGTCACTGTTTTTTGCATAGAATAAATATAAATCAAGTTTTTAAGAAAGGATAATAGTTCTAATGGCTTTTATTGAAAAAGATATTTCTAAATTGCAGTGTAATCCGTTTGAATTAATTAGCAAAGATTGGTTTTTATTGACTTCTGGGAATCTGGAAAATTATAATACTATGACTTGCTCTTGGGGCGCAATGGGTGTCATCTGGAATCAGCCCTCTTTGACTGCTTATGTCAGAAGCTCCAGACACACATATGATTATTTAGAAAAAAATAATTTATTTACAGTCAGTGTATTTTCAGAAGCATATCGCAAAGCTCTTGCATTTTGTGGCAGTCATTCTGGTAGAGATTGCGACAAAGCCAAAGAAACAGGCTTAATTCCAGTAGAATTAAATGGCTGTGTGAGTTTTGAACAGGCAAAACATGTGTTTGTGTGTGAGAAAACTTATGCGCAAGATATGCAAGCAGTAAATTTTGTTGAAAAAGAGAATTTTAATAAATTTTATGCCAGTGATGAAATGCATAAATTATATATCGGCAAAATTTTAGCCGTTTATGAAAATCAGGCATAATGAAAAAACGGCTCGCAATTTAGTCTGTGAGCCGTATTTTTAAGAAAAAAATTGAAAAAACGAGTACGGAGGGCTAATTATGAACTTTTCACCGAAAGAAATTTTAAATTTTGTAAAAGAAAATGATGTGAAATTTATTCGATTGACGTTCTGTGATATGCAGGGAAATTTAAAAAATATTGCTATCATGCCGGACGAATTGCCGAAAGCTTTTTCACATGGAATTTTATTAGATGCTGCCGGTTTTTCTGATTGCTATCAGGATTTATTATTAATACCAGATATTTCTACGCTGTCAGTGTTGCCATGGCGTCCAAAATCTGGTCGTGTGGTGAGATTTTTCTGTAATATTAAAAATTTAGACGGTTCGTACTATGCTGGCGAACTGCGCTATACGCTACAAAGCTATATTCAAGAATTATATACAAAAGGCTATTCTTGTGAATTTGGCACAAGAAGTGAATTTTATTTATTTGACTGTGATGAACTAGGCAAGCCGACTAAAATACCACATGACCATGCCGGCTATCTTGACGTTGCGCCATTGGATAAATGCGAAAATGTCAGACGTGAAATTTGTTTATCACTCGAAGAAATGGGTTTGCACCCACAACGTTCTTGTCATAAATATGGCTACGGTCAGAATGAAATTGATTTTAAATGCAGTGAGCCTGTGACAGCGGCGGATAATATGGTGCATTATAAAAACGTTGTAAAAACAATTGCTTCACAAAATGGTTTATATGCTTCTTTTATGCCAAAGCCTCTGAATGGCACTTATGGCAGTGCTTTAACAATTGTGATGAGTTTAAAATATAACGGCAAAAATATTTTTGAAATAAAAAATAATAAAATTTCTCCGGAGGGTGCAAGCTTTATTGCAGGGATTCTGGCACATGCACCAGAAATGACGGCTTTTTTGAATCCAATTGTAAATTCTTATACCAGACTTAGACACAGAGGCGCACCAAATCATGTGAATTGGTCTTTTGAAAATCGTAATCCTTTAGTGCGTGTGCGTGAATTTACTGGAGAATCTGCTAAAATTGATATTCGCAGTGCGGACTGTTGTTGTAATCCGTATATTTCATTTAGATTATTATTATCCGCAGGAATTGACGGCATGAAGAAAAATTTAAAATTATCAGAAAATATGCTTGTCACAGCAGAAGAAAAGCAATTTGAAACACTTCCGGCAACGCTTAGAAAAGCTTATGAAATTGCCAAAACAAGTGAATTTATTCAGGAAAATTTACCCGAAGAAATCAGAAGAAATTTTTATCAAAATATAGAAAAACAACTTGCATTATATGACGCTGCAGAAGATAAAGCATTATTTGAAGAACAGCAATATTTTTTATCTGAATAATTAATAAAAATTATGAATTAATTTAAAGGAGTTGAGTGGCATTGGACAGAGCTTTGATTGTTTCCGGTTCTGAAAAAAGCATGGAAATCATAGCCCAATTTCTGCACTCTTATGGTTATACAAATCTGACTTCAGCAGTGAGTGGCAGTGAAGCTCGCCGTATGATGAACAGTGTGGACTATGCGCTGATTATTATTAACACCCCCTTAAAAGACGAATTTGGACATGAATTGTCTATTTATATGGCAGAAAATACTAGCGCAGGAATTATTTTATTATGCAAAGCTGATATTGCAGACGATGTCGCTGATAAAGTCAGCGATTATGGTGTATGTATTGTGTCAAAACCTATGAATCGAAATATTTTGCACCAGTTTATTAGACTTGTACAAGCAACACGTTCCAGAATGTTAGGACTGAAACGTGAAAATTCGCAATTAATGGTAAAAATAGATGAAATGCGTTTGATTAACCGTGCAAAATGTGCTTTGATGCAATATTTAAAATTTACTGAACCTGAAGCACATCGTTATATCGAAAAACAAGCAATGGATACACGCTCTACACGCAAAGAAGTTGCTTTGAGGATTTTATCAACTTATGAATTATGAATTATTTTTTATCAAAAATTTTATTGTCAAGTCCAGACAGGATAGATTATTATATGAATTGCAAAATTCTAAAAAACGTCAAAATTGTATCGGCAGATTCTGTCATCATGCAGAAGATTTATTAGATATGCATAAAATTTGTGATACACAGGATTTTGAAAAAATACTTGGCAATCCCGAATGTTATATTATGGCTTATCATCAAGAATTAGATAAATTAACCTGTAATCTAAAACAAGCGTTAAAACTAGTGTTAGGTAATGGCATGAGTGCAATTATTATTGGCGAAAATTTTGCCATTGTGGAAACAGAACAATTACAAGGAAGTCCAGATAGATATTTTTTAAAATTATTTTAAATAAAATATTTTGTTTTTTGCTGATTTTACAAATTTATCGAAAGTAATTGTTTTTTAGACTTAAGAAAATAAACTAAAATATACGAAAAACAGTGTATATTATGCAGGATAAACAAAAAAATTTTTTGCTTTATGAAAATTCACAGTATGACTTCCAATTGACAAAATTAGAATAATATTATATACTAGTAACTGTAAACAGCAAAGACGCTGAACTATGCAAGATTCTTGCATAGCTCAGCGTGTTTTTTTGTTTTGCCGGCATGTAGTTTATTTTAATTTTGAAAGGTTGGAAGCATATGGATATTTTAAATGAAGTCTTAACTAGCACGAATGAACAGATATTTAGTATCTGGTTTTTAATTGGTGCGGCATTTGTATTTTTCATGCAAGCCGGATTTGCTATGGTAGAAACAGGCTTTACTAGAGCAAAAAACGCTGGCAATATTATCATGAAAAATTTAATGGATTTTTGTATTGGTACAGTAGTATTTGTTGCATTAGGCTTTGGCTTATTCTTGGGCGAAGATGCCCTAGGCGGTTTGATTGGCTTGCCAAATCTTAATATTTTTACAGATTATAAAAATTTTGACTGGTCTAATTTTGTATTTAATTTAGTATTCTGTGCCACAACTGCGACTATTGTTTCTGGTGCAATGGCTGAAAGAACTAAGTTTTTATCTTATTGTGTATATTCTGCTGTTATTTCCGGTGTTATTTACCCGATTGAAGCGCATTGGATTTGGGGCGGTGGTTGGCTGTCACAATTAGGATTTCATGATTTTGCAGGTTCTTGTGCAATTCACATGGTTGGCGGAATCTCTGCTTTGATTGGCGCAGCAATGGAAGGCGCACGTATTGGCAAATTTAAAAGAGACAAAGACGGCAAAGTCATTAAAGTTCGTGCAATCCCAGGGCATAATTTGACAATTGGCGCATTAGGCTGTTTTATTCTCTGGTTTGGCTGGTATGGCTTTAACGGAGCTGCTGCAACATCTGGCGGTCAGTTAGCAAGTATTTTTGTAACTACTACAATTGCGCCAGCAATTGCTACTTTTACATGTATGATTTTCACTTGGATAAAATATGGCAAACCTGATGTTTCTATGTGTTTAAATGCATCTCTTGCCGGTTTGGTAGGCGTTACCGCAGGCTGTGACGTTGTAGATGCTTTAGGTGCAACTTGTATCGGCATTGTGTCTGGTTTATTAGTTGTTTTTGGTGTATGGTTATTAGACCATGTATTGCATATTGATGACCCTGTTGGTGCAGTCGCTGTTCACATGTGTAATGGTATTTGGGGAACGTTTGCAGTTGGTTTATTTGCAACAACTTCTGTACCAGATAATGATGAAGTAACAGGCTTGTTCTATGGCGGTGGTTTCCATCAGCTCGGCTTACAAATTCTTGCAATTTTAGCCGTTGGTGCATGGACAGCAATTACAATTTCTATTACATTCTTGATTATTAAAAAAACTTTGGGGTTGCGTGCAACTGCCGAAGAAGAAATTATTGGTCTTGATTTGACTGAACATGGCTTATCCAGTTCTTATGCTGATTTTGCACCGGCTACAGATACTATGTTGCAAGTGAGCCGTCAAGCTAAAAGACATGATGTTGACAGCAAAGAAATGCGTCATGTATTCGGTGCAGATGTTGACAAATTAACACCTTCCAATACACAGCCAGCTCCCATCATTGTGAAAAAATCTGCTGAAACATCTGATGCAAAATTAACAAAACTTTCTATTGTCTGCCGTCCTAATAAACTGGAAGAATTACAGACTAGTCTTGCAGAAGTTGGCATTAATGGCATTACCGTTACGCAAGTTTTGGGATATGGCACACAAATGGGACATACAGCTTATTATCGTGGTATCAAACAAGAATTGCCGTCCTTACATCCTAAAATCAAAGTTGAGGCAGTTATTACAGCTGTTCCTGTTGAAAAAGCTCTCACAGCAATCAGAAAGGCATTATATACTGGTAATATTGGTGATGGTAAAATATTTATTTATGACGTAGAAGACGTTGTAAAAGTTAGAACTAATGAACATGGCTATGATGCATTGCAGGATTCTCCAAACTGATATTCGCAATACTGAAATTTTAAAATTAAAAAAAGTGTGCTGTAATGGCACACTTTTTTTGATAATAAATTATTTTTCTATTGCATTTTTCCTAAAAATATGTTATGATAATATAAATTTAATTATATTATTACGAGGTGAATTATTATGAACCAATGTGAAACATGTGCTTATTATCATTATGACGAAGAATATGAGTGCTATATTTGTCAAGTAAATATGGACGAAGATGAATACGCAAGGCTTTTACAAGGATATTATAAACGCTGTCCCTATTATCAAGACGGAGATGAATATAAAATTGCAAGAAAACAGTAAATATTATTTTTTTAAATATTTTTAGTATTTCTGCATTGTGGATAGCCAGAACAACCCCAAAATTGTCCATTTTGTCCGTTTCTTAAAACCATAGACTTTCCACATTTTGTACAGAAAGGTGTTTTAACTTCTGGCTTTTGCACAGAATCAGATGAGTTTAAAACTGTTTTTATTTCATAAGATTTTATGTTTCTGCAATTGGGAAAGCCTGTACATGCCCAGAATTTTCCACGTTCATTTTGTTTGATAGCCATAGGTTTTCCGCATTTCTCACATACCATTTGCCGAGATTGAGATTTCTGAACAGGAACAGTTGCATTGAAATCTGTTTTTATTTCATAAGATTTTATATTTCTGCAATTGGGAAAGCCTGTACATGCCCAGAATTTTCCACGTTCATTTTGTT
>CAMWHN010000111.1 GCA_947174085.1 uncultured Ruminococcus sp. | reverse complement strand
ATCTCTAATTTCAGTTAATAATAATTCTTCTTTTGTTGGTTCTGGAGGTGTTTCCGGCTCTGGAGAATTTTCTTTTTTACCGATATTCATAATCTTATTTACAGTTTTTAGCATTAAGAAAATTACAAATGCCATGATAATAAAATTAATCACTGCTGTTAAAAAAGCTCCATAATTAATATATTGGTCACCCATGAGATGAATTTTTCCTTGGACTTCTGCACCGCCAATGCAATTCAAAATAGGATTAATAAAATTTTCTGTCAAAGAAGATACAATGCCTTGAAACGCACCGCCGATAATTACACCAACAGCCATATCCATAACATTGCCTTTGAGAGCAAATTCTTTAAATTCTTTGACAAAACCAGTAGCAGAATCTATCCCAGATTTCGCCAAATCCTTTGCTTTATTTTCTTTTGCCATATGTACACATTCTTTCTAAATTTTTATTTTAAAATTTTTTGGGAAATACAACTTGATTTAACTGATTTAAAGCCTTTGCGACTTCATCTTCCTCAATAGAATCATATGCTCTCTTGACTTCTTGCCTTTCTAGTACACGTTTTGCAATTTCGCTCGTATGAGGGTCATTTAGTATTGCTTGCATGTCAATTTCTTGGTCAGCAGATTTCATAGAACGAACAGATTTTTTACCGCCGTATTTCATTTCTGCTAATTTTCTCTGTACGTCTACATCAGAACCATCTACCCGAATGCCTAACATTTCTGTACTATGTGTCTTAGAATCACCAAAAATAGCATCTGCATCGACAATAATAGGCTTTGTTTTTTTCTGTTCTTTAGATTTTTTATTACCAAATAATTTTTTCACGGGTTCAGATTCTGATTTTGCTTTTTCTGGTTTTATTTTTTCAGATTTTTCTTTTTCAGGTTTTATTTTTGGTATTTTTTTCTGTTCTGGTTCAGAAATTACTTGTGTTTTCGACAATTTTTTAGAAGACTGGTATAAATTTTTTTCTAAAACGCTTGTAATCTCATCAGGAGAAATACTGATAGAAACAGATTTTAAACTGGTACAGCTCACATAATAATTTTGCGGTTTCTCTGCAAAAATGCGATTTAAAACCGTTTCTTCGTCTGGAATTTCCTGCACAAAAGCTGTATCTGCTTCTTCTCTGAGCAATTCTTCAATACTAACTGGCATATCATAATCTGAATTATTTTTTTGTGGCATTCTAGGAACAAAAGCATTCACACCCTGTGGGGAAGACTGTTTTGCCGTATACATAGTAGAAGCAATTGTCGTAGCAGAAATAGCCGGTCTATCTGGAACAGAGTTAACTGGCTCTGAAGGCAATTCACTAGGTTGTGGCAAAACAGGCACAGGGGGAACAGCTTCATTTTGACTGGCGAGAAACTGCGCATTTTCTTTGGAAGAAGTTTTAGAAACCGTATCTAAAAAATTTTTTTTTCTTTCAGTTTGTTTTATAATAACAGGTTCTTGTATTTGTTTTTGTACTGGAGCTGTTGGAACTGTTGGAGATGATTGGACTTGTGGCTGTTGCTGTACCGGTACTGGTGGCGTTGGTGCTTGAAACCAGCCATAAACTGGATTGCCATAAGCATCTTTGCCGACTACTTGCGGAATCATCTGTACATAAAACGCTGTGCCTCTCGCATCATACATCAATTGTACATAAACCTGATGCCCGTTTTTATCATACATCACTTGAATATTAGGCTGTGTATAACAAGCCTGCTGTGCTTGATAATTTTGCGCTGAAAGCGGATAATTACACCTGACACAGTATGCAAAATTTCCCTGTGGCTGCTGCATTCGACAATTAGGGCAAATCATTCTCACTCACCAACTTTCTAACTAAATTTACTTCTGTTTATTATTATAGCATACTCTAATAAAAATGGCAAGTTATTTTTAGAATTTTCTATTTTTGTCACAAATAAAATAAAATTCTTGTGCAACTGTTACAAATTATTCTGCATTTTCTAAATCTTCCGGATTTTCTTCTGTATCTTCTGGTATTATTTCTGACTCTGAAACAGGAATTTCAGAAAATTCGCCAGTATCAACAGTTACAATAAAACCGTCTATATTATTCCCAGAAACTGTATAATTTAAGCCACTTGGCACAGGAAGCATAGTACTTTCATTTGCAGTATCAACCGGATAGAAAAATATTTCATAAATTTTACCGTCATAATCTGTAATTCTCAAATGCTCACCATCATAAACATACTGGTGCAACAAATCCATATATTCTTCTAGGCATAAATTATTTTGCATGATATAATATGCATGTCCTTTGCCGACATAGCGATAATGCCAAGGTTCATAAGCAATCCCAGTAATATCTGTTTTATTTTCCGGATAACGCAAAATCATGCCATATTCAAAACAATGTTCATTTATCCAGTTATAAATACCTGTACCGTCATATTCACCATCTGCAAGTGTTAAATCTACACTCCAGCCTGTCTGATGTTCACTATAGCCGGCTTTAGAAACTTTTTCAGAATAATCTAATCCCGTAGAAGCCAAATCGGCATCATACAATTCTTGCTGACGTTCTTTAGAACGATAGCCACTTTGTACGACAATATTATTATCATATACTTGGCTATAAAAATCTTCAAACATTGCAATTAAATTTTCCGCATTTTCCTGACGGACTTTTACTTCTGCATCACGCACACCAAAACTATGTGTTTTTTCTTTTTCAAGCATAAGCTGATACAAGCTAATAATATCATCTTCTGCGCCTTGAAAAGCTGTATTATTATTCACAAGAATCAAACTGCCATTATACACCATATTATTGGCAATTTCCTGACTTTCAAAAATAATTTTATTTTCATCAACTGTTGGAGTTGTCTCTTCTGATTCTGCAATATTATCCGTATAATTTGTATTCTGGTCTATTACAGTACCTCTTGTAGCAATACAATAGCCACCATAGCCAACACCTGCCAACAATGCCAAAGATAATACAATATCAAGAACACGTTTGCCAACATTTGATTTTTTTGTTACTTTATTCACTTCTCCCATTTCATTTGCTCCTTTTGATAAAATTTAATATTATTATATCACAAAATTCAAAAAAAATAAAGTACTTTTTTACAGTTTCTGCAATTTTTTTCAAAATATACAAGATATAATTTTTTAAATCTTGCATATAATTTTATTACAAAGGAGGCTTGTCCATGAAAAAAAAATTACTATATTTCACAAGTCTATTATCTATTATGCTATCCGGTTGTAATCAAATTACAGTAATTTCTGAAAACTCCGAACCAGAACAAAATTATTATATACAGGAAATTGCGCATTTACATTTAGAAGACGCATTAGATTCTTTACAGACTTCAGAAAATCAAAATCAAAATAATATCCGTGCTGTATGGATTCCGGTTATGCTCTATGAAAACTGGATGCTGAACAAATCCGAAACAGAATTTCGTGAAAATATGAAAACAGCTTTTCAAAATTGTGTAGATTTAGGCATAAACACAGTTTATTTACATGTAAGAGCTTATGCAGATGCTTATTATCATTCTGATATTTTTCCCACAGGCATATATTTAACGCATAACTATGACCCTTTAGAAATTATGCTGGAAGAAGCACATGCATTAAATTTATCTGCACATGCTTGGATTAATCCCATGCGAGCGCAAACAACACAACAATTAGCAAATTTAGATACAAATTATATACTTCGCCAATGGTATGACAATCCCGAAACAAATGGCACATATTTAGTAAATTATAATGACAGATATTATTTAAACCCTGCCTATCCTGAAGTCAGACAATTAATTGCTGATGGCATTACAGAAATTTTAGAAAATTATGCAGTAGACGGCATTCATATAGACGATTATTTTTATCCGACTACAGACTCTAATTTTGACGAAAAAGCATTTTCAGAAAGCAATGCGACTGACTTAGCTGAATGGCGCAGGTCTAACTGTTCAGAATTAATAAAATTATTATACCAGACAATAAAAAATTATAATCCGGATATCCCCTTTAGTATCAGCCCACAAGGTAATTTTTCTATTAATTATGACAAGCTTTATGCAGACGTAAAACTTTGGTGCAGTCAAGAGGGTTATTGTGATGTTATCATTCCGCAAATATATTATGGCTTTGAAAATCAAACATGCCCCTTTGCAGAAACAGCGACTTTATGGGCGGAAACAGCCACAGCAACAGATTTAGTCATTGGCTTAGGCGTGTATAAAACTGGCATGGAAGACCAATGGGCAGGCACTGGAAGTACAGAATGGCTAACAGACAGCTCCGTAATTGCAAAACAAATAGAATTTGTTTCTAATTTAGATAATGCTAACGGTGTGGCATTATATAGCTATAGCTCTATTTTTGAACCAGAACAAGCTGTATCTGCTTTGATTAACGCTGAAAAAAATCATATTTCAGAATTATTATTACAAGAAAAATAATGCTCTGACAAATTGCCAGAGCATAATAATTTTATTTTAATTCTAAAATTTCTTTTCTTGCAACACGCGTTTCTAAATCGGCAAATCTTGTCGGCGCAGGGATATGACTTTCCTTTGTGACAAAATGCATGGCAATTTCTGTCGCTGTATTTAAACAAATTTTATGCCCTATAGAAACAAATACAGGCTTAACATTTTCATGTGTTCGCAACACTCTGCCATAAATTTCTTGCTTAATTATAATATCTTGATAACTTCCAGATTTAAAATCCGGTTCGCTATAATCTACATCAAAAATTTTATAATAACTTTTTGCAATACCAATAGTTGGCATATTTAATATTACCCCTGCATGAGAAGCAATGCCGGCATGCCTTGGGTGTAAATAGCCATTACCATCAAAAATATATAAATCTGGCTTGATTTCTAATTTTTTAACTGTTTCTAAAACTAATGGCAATTCTCGGAATGCTAAAAATCCGGCTTGATAGGCAACCTGAATTTTATCATAAAACTGCTTTTTCTCTAATATTTTCCCTGTTTGATAATCTAAAACTACAATACAACATACTGCAAATTCTTGATTATCTTGTGTCCAGTAAGCCAAATCTACACCAGCAACGGTTTTTAAATTTTCTTTCACAAATCCATCTTCACAAATAATTTTTTTATAAATTTCATTCTGAATTTGTGTCATAGATTCCTGTTCAGTCATTATAATTTTTCTCCTCATCATAATGATAATTAATAATTGAGTCAATATTATCAAATATAAAACTTTGCATTTCTGGAGAATATAAATTTTCTGTTCGTTCATATTGCTTTGTCTGTGTCATAATACCAAACATATTACCTTTTTGTGTAGCAACTCTTTTTTTACCTTTTAATTCAAGCATTCCTAAATTTAAAAGCCAATCTGTAATCCAACTGCCAACAAATCTATCTGTTTCATTATCACGTGTTACACTATTAATTTTAGTTGTAATTGCACCAATCTGACAAGATTTATCTTTCGTAAAAAGGCAACTTCTTTGATTATCTGTAATATAAAAATTTTCTTTTTTGTCAGCTCCAATTTTACCATTATTTTCAATTACTTGTTGTAAAATATCTGCAACATAATTCAAACAATTTTGAATATGTTCATTTCGCACAATATCATTTGGATTCACAGGCTGATTCGTTAAAGGATTAACGCCATTTGCTAGTTTTTGAACATATAATTTAGCATATTTCGTTTTTTCAAGATTGGTCATATAAATCCTTTCATTTTACTGCCTCAAGCAATGCCTGAATTTTATCAGTTTTTTCCCAAGCAACATTTAAATTCTCACGTCCAAAATGCCCATAAGCCGAAACTTTACGATACTGCGGACGGCGTAAATCTAACATGTTAATAATACCATCTGGTGTTAAATCAAAAATTTCAGAAACAGCTTGTTCTAATTTAGATTCTGCTACTTTGCCAGTTCCAAACGTATCCACACGAATAGAAACAGGTTTTGCAACGCCGATAGCATAGGCAAGCTGAATTTCACATTTATCTGCAAGTCCAGAAGCAACAATATTTTTCGCAATATATCTTGCTGCATATGCGCCACTTCTATCGACTTTCGTCGGGTCTTTACCAGAAAATGCTCCACCACCATGACGAGCATAACCGCCATAAGTATCTACAATAATTTTTCTGCCTGTCAAACCGCTATCGCCTTGAGGACCTCCTACAACAAAACGTCCTGTTGGATTAATAAAAATTTTCGTATTTTCATCTATTAATTCTTCCGGTATCACAGCATCAATCACAAGTTCTTTCATATCTTCACGAATTTGTTCAATGCTAATATCTCCGGCATGCTGTGTTGAAACTACGACTGTATCAACACGAACAGGCTTATTATTTTCATCATATTCAACACTCACTTGTGTTTTACCGTCTGGACGTAAATATCTAAGCGTACCATTTTTGCGAATTTCCGTTAATTTAATTGCTAACTTATGCGCAAGAGAAATCGGCAAAGGCATTAATTCCGGTGTTTCATTACAAGCATAGCCGAACATTAAGCCTTGGTCGCCTGCACCTGTTTCTTGTGTATCATAAGAACAATTCACGCCCATTGCAATATCGGAAGACTGTTCGTCCATAGCAATCATGACATTGCAAGTATGCCCATCAAAGCCAAATTTTGCTCTGTCATAGCCAATATCAATTACTACTTGACGAGCAATTTTTGCAATATCAATATTAGCTTTAGTCGAAATTTCACCCATACATAAAATCATACCAGTTGTCACAACAGTTTCACATGCAACACGTCCATAAATATCTTGTTCTAAAATAGCATCTAATACGGCATCAGAAATCTGGTCACAAATTTTATCAGGGTGACCCTCTGTCACAGATTCTGAAGTAAATACACGTTTCATAAAAAAATAACCTCCTGTTTTAAAATTTTACAAAAAATTTTATCAAACGACAAGCAATGAAAATTAAAACAGCGTCCAGATTGACTGAACGCTGTTAATCACTATAATTCCCCAATCACTCTTGACAAAATTATAAAAATTATATTACTAGTATAGCATGTTTTCTCTTATTTGTCAAGTAAAATAAACAGGCTAACAAAATTTCAAAAATATTCTTTTTTATTCAAGATTAAT
>CAMWHN010000110.1 GCA_947174085.1 uncultured Ruminococcus sp. | reverse complement strand
GCATAATTTTATCCCTGCTTTCAACAAGAAAGCAGGGACTTTTTTGACAGGCTGAAGTTGATACATATATCAACTTTTTAATTTCCCCTACTACTAAAGTGGTAGTAGTACCACTTTTTATCGGTATCCCCTTTTAGTGTATACTATTTGTGTACACCCACACAATTTTTTTCATTAGTATTTCAAATAAATTGAAATTTTCTATTGACATATATTTTGAAACATGATAAACTTAAATCAGTGATAAAATTTGAAAGATGGTGATGTGATGAAAGAAAAAACATACATAGGTTATGTTCGTGTGTCCAGCGTTGACCAGAACGAAGCCAGACAACTAAAAGCACTGGAGAGATTTGGGAAGCCCATGCATAGAATTTTCATTGATAAGTGTAGTGGAAAGAGTACCGACCGTCCAGAGCTAAAGAAGATGCTTGACTATGTGCGTGATGGTGACGTTCTGGTTGTCAGTGAGTATGCCAGACTGGCTAGAAGTAGTGCAGATATGCTTAGGCTTGTGGACGAACTTCAAGCAAAAGGTGTTGAGATTATCAGTCTGAGAGAACAGCTTGACACAACAACGCCACAAGGACGATTTATATTAACTGTGTTTGCAGGATTAGCGGAATTGGAACGTGAGACTATCAGAGAGCGACAACGAGAGGGCATTGCGATTGCTAAAGCAGCAGGAAAATATAAAGGCAGACAGCCAATTCCAGTTGACTTGACAGCATTGCAAATGGAATGCAAACTTTGGAGAGAGGGCAAACAGACGGCAAAGAGAACTATGCAAAAGCTCGGCATGAAGCCAAACAGATTCTATAGAAAAGTCAAAGAATATGGCTTGTAATAACAAAGTGGTGAACTTATGAAATTAAAACAATATTTATCTAATATTCCAAAAAATAAGAATGACTATTCGATTTTGATAACTGTGTACTGGAAAGAGCATTGTGATTTTTTTAAACGTTCTATCATGATGGTAGATGATAGTTTCTGTCTTTCGTATCATAGTATTAGAGAAGTGCAACGTGAAATAGAAGAAAATCTTAAAAATCATTGGGTTTTTAATAGTTTTGTTAACGAAGATGCAATTGTTGTTTCAGACGAAACAAGAACCATTTCTGTAGCCATTGTCTATGAGGATATAGCTGACGCTTTTTGTTGTGAAGAATGCAAAAAGTTTGAAGAAGAAAACTAATAAAAAAACAGCCCCTCAAATTTGAAAGGCTGTTTTTTTAGTTATTCATTTTCAGTCAATGTTCCAGAATATGCTTTGCCATCAACAGTAATAGAAAAATATTTCCCCTGTTTTGTGACTTTGCAGTCAGATTCCTGATTTAGAATTTTATTGACTTCTGCTTGCACCGCATCATAATCATACCCAGCAGAGGTGAGTTTTTCTTTGCGTTCAGAACCATCTCCCCATGTTCCAGCAAGCACTTCCTGTGCAATTTCAGAAATACTCTTGTTTGCTGTTTCTGTAGTTGTTTTGGTTGCAAACATGTTATAATATTTTTGTGCGAGTGAAGCACGATATGCCTTTGCTGTTGCAGAAGTGTCGGCAGGTCGTTCGTATTGGCACATAACGCAATCAGAAGCAGTTGCTACGCTACCAGTTGTTTTCAGAGTTTTCAGCACAGCAGGATAACTTTCGGACAGCTCTTTCAGCAAGAAACCAAGTTGCATGTTCAAGTCTCCAATAGATTTCTTGCAAGATTTTGCATAAGATAGCAAGTCCTGTTTTCTTGCCCAGTATGTCCACTGTGCTAATCCATAACCTGCACAATCTTTCACAAAATTGGAATATGTGCCGTTATCAACAGCTTTTGTATAGCTTTCATCTGTGTAACCTAAACTTTTTTCATAGGTATTTTGTAAATTTTTTGGATTCAAAGCAGATTCTGCTTCTAAATTTCCCATTAGTCCTGAAGCTCCTGCTACAGTCATTCCAAATGAAATAAGTTTACTAAAAATTTTTTCTGCAATAGTCATTTTTCTTTACTCCTTTTTATTCAATAATTTCATATTTTTCAGGCTTTTTATCATCATCTAACGCATCATATTCTTCTTGTGTGAGACAGACGATATTAAGCTCTGGTAATAAACCAAGACTCGTTTTAGCCCAAAACATTGCTGTTTCTGTTCCAAATTCTTCATTAATTTCGTCAACAACACCCTTTAATTCTGAAAAATTTATTGAAGAATTAACAAGCATTTTTGCCATAGTTTCAGCAGCTTTCTTATCAATTTCATCACTGGTTATGATGTTCTGCTTTTCTTCAAGTCTGGATTTAAGTTCGTCAATGAGTGCTTGTGTCCCGACATCATCTAAATACTTTTTATCTTTCATAAAAAAAGCTCCTATAGTTGTTAATCGTCCAATTTATTAAAATTTCTTAATTTTTTAATAAATTTGCTAGCCCATGTTGCTTGTGGATTAATTTCCGCATAATTTTCAAATATGCTAATAATTTCCATAAAAACAATGTAAACAAAAATGAATCCTGCCGTAATTAATCCAGTAATCTCGCCAATTTCTGAATTTTCATAATACTGGCTTAATTTTTCAATGCCAAACTCAAAGCCACAAGCAGTTGTCATGATTAAAATTTCACTCGCCTTGTGCCAAAGTCCAGTTCTCATCACCGAACTCTTATAATCATTATGGATATGTGCTTTGATATTGCCAGTCAGCCAATCTGATACAGCCAGACCAACGACAATAGCAATCATAATTAAATATTTCAACATGTTTTTTACTCCTATCTATGAAAATCTTGTCCGCATGTCGTGTATGTTCTGCACTAAGTCGAAGCGTTCTTCTTCCAAAAGGTCAATTCTCGATTTTAGATTTTGCCGTTCCATCGTCATAAGAAATTCTGTATTGTACTTCTTTTTTAATTCATAGATTCTACGGACAATAGCTCGGTACAGTTCCTCATACTCTTTTATCAGCTTTTCCATTTCATCACTCCTATGTTTTAATAATGTAAATTGTTTTTTCGTCCTTTTCCTCATCTTCCAGAGCGTCATATTCTTCTTGTGTAAGTTGGACAATCGGAACAAATGACTTTTCTAAAGTAGCAAGTCTAGCTGAAACTCTGTTTAAGGCTTCTTGCAAATCGGATAGTGTATTTTTTAACATGTACGCATTCCAATCTGCTTTGCAGTTAGTATAGTTTCCAGCTCCAACTTTTGAAGAAAATCCTGAAACTAATGCGGAATCTTCTGCATTTATGACACCATCACCATTGACATCGGGGAAAATATTTTTATTCAGTCCATTTTCTTCCGCAAATTCTACCCAGCCATTCATATCATTGGTATAGTTTCCAGCAGCACAATCAGCAGCAAAACTCGAAATCCATGAAGAAACAGAAGAATCAATCACACCATTTCCACTAATGTCTGGGTAGATGTAAGGCAAGAATGCATCAGATTCATCTAATTTTTTTTCTTCCAATTCTGAAACTTTTTGCTGTAGCCGTACTAGTTCTGTCATGGTTGTTGCAACGTTTTCAGCATAAATGCTTTTTAAAACTTCAAATTCTACAGGTGTTCCAACCACATCAAGCGCTTTTGTCAGTATAATACTATGAAATCCGTCTTGTGAGATATTAATAGTAAAATCAATATCTGGTATTAACTTCATGCCATTTACATAAACGTTTAACATGTCTAAATATGGGTTATATTCTTCGTTTTCAATTGCAATGGTAGATTCTTTTTTTTCTGTTGTGATGTGTATTATAGATAACTGCCTAACAAGCGTTGCATTTGGTACGAAATTTTCTTTTATGGCGTTAAAGAAACTCCAGAAAGTATTATCATATTGTGCAAATAAATTTGTCGTATCTATTTCCTGAATTCTTCCTGTTACCCACCCACATAAATGCGAATAACCACGCTCATCACCAATATTTGCTTGTGTAATTTCTTTCTGTCCTGCCCAAACGTAAACATATGCAAGTGACAGCTCCCAGATAGTATCATCACGTTGCAAATCAGGTGCATATGCATTTTCGGCAGGTGTTCCTTTTTTAACAGCGATTTCAATTAGTCTGGTTTCCTGATTCAGTCGCAAGACGATTCTATCAGCTCTATTTAAAATAATATCTGATTCATCTAATGTCAAATAGAAATCGCTATCGTTATTAATCCACTTACACTTGATAAAGCCCCAACCTGCTGAGACTTTCACCGTCATACCAGAAACTTCTTGTACCTGCATAGAATTTGCAGGAGTTGCAAACACCCCATCAGAAATTAATTTCAAGAAGAAATTAGAAATGTCATCAGCATTGTATTTTCTATCGCCGTCTATACTATTGAAAAATCCATATGTTACCATTCGTCTAATCTCCAATCCGAAAAAGTTGGTGTGAGCTTATAGCCTGTTTCATCTTCCACCTCTGTGATTTCCGTAACAATGGCTGTGCCAGAAATGCCAAACTCGTTGACAATAGAAACTGTATCACCAAGCCCATAGTCTTCACCAAATTTATATAGCCCTGTGTCGAGAACTTCACCGCTAAACTCTATTGTTGGCTTGCACTGTTCCAATTCTTCTCTGGCTTGTTGTGTCATAATGCTTTCATATTCTTCGTCACTTAATTCACCATCTTCAGCATTAGAGGACACATTTCTTGCATCAATCCACTTCTCGTATAGAAAAAGCTCTTTTGCTTCTGCAAAGTCAGTTAATACAGTATAAATTTTTCTGTCCTTGCCCTCTCCCTCACCAGCAATTGTAACGGAGTTGTAGTGTGTTGATTTGTCATAGATATAGCTTGTATTGCCGATATTTTCAAATTCTGGTGAGAATATCACAAACTGATTTTCAGATTGGTGCAAGCTTCGGTCAATGCCTTTGTAAACATCAAAAATAAATTTCTCTCCTGTAAATGACAGTTTAAAGCCATATCCATAAGTCACGCAAATGTTAGAAATTGTTTCTAATAGATTTTTGCCTGTGACTTGTTTCGTAATTGTTTCTGGATAGCCATGAGCTTCCGAAAATTCTAATAATTTGATTTTTCTTCTGTTGCTATTTGGCAAAGTGATAAGATTTACACCCACAAGATAGCGAATACATACCTCTACTGTTCCGCTATAAGTTGTGATTCTTGGAATGATTCTTCTTCCAAGAATGCTTTCAGCAGATTTTCCAGAAATAATCAAATAATTGCCATTTTCTGAATCTGTTGTCAATTCTATTCTCTCTGGAATCATAGCACTTTCGGGAACATCATGTCTTGTGATTAGCAATTCTTCCTGCGTGAATAATTCAAATAGCTTTTTAGTTGCACGGATATAAATTTCAAATTCTCCTGCGGTTTGGAATCTTCTCACCCAGATAACAGAAGTAGCATCATCAATAACATCTATTTTCTGGTATTTTTCACCATCAAATTTCCAAACATATAAAATCAAGTCAAACGCCTCCATATAGTTCTACAGTGGCAAAGATGATTTTCAAAAAATCAGCCCCATCAGCCGTGAAAGTAAAATTATTAATTCCAGTAGCAAGCTGAATCCATGAAGAACCAGCTTGCATATAGCCTAGCAAATTGATTATTTCTCCATCACGAATCAGAGAAATATTTTTTTGTCCAGATTGTGTATTTAGTGTGATTTGGTCATTTTCTTGAAACGTGTAATTTAAGCCGAAAAACTGTTGTGTTGCTACGTTATAGATTTTCAGATTTGAAACTTCTCCAGAAATTGAAATTGTGAAAACACACCCACATGCAACATCACCTTGATTCAAAATACTGCATAATGGTAAATTTCTTTTTTCTGAAAATGGAATCGATTCAGTTATTGAGAATGGAAACTCAAACAAACGCATGATTTTTGATAGTTCTGTATGAATCGTTTGTAAGCTCTCAAAATATGGCTGTGGACATATGATAGAAATCTGCATTTGTTCCTGACTGGTAAAAATATCACCGTCCAAAACTTCTACATAACCTTTTATTTTCACATTTCTGTTACGATTCTTGAAATATATTGTACAAGCTGTTTTCAAGGGGAAAATTTTATATAAATTCTGTCGATTTGCTTCGATATTACCACGCAACAGAACATCAATCACTAGGTTTCTTTGTTGGAGCTTTGAAGAATTGTAGTATGTGCCGTCTCCTGTTCCTGTGCTGGTGTTGATGTCTGTTGTGGGTCTTGTCAATCCGCTAATATTTTTCACAACATAATTTTTAGTGTTGTGTGTGAGTTCAAAACTTTCACCAGAAGAATTTACAACTTTCAAAGTAAAAAATTGCATACTATCCCGCTTTCTTAACTCTGCTAAGCAAGTTATTTGTTTGACGATAAATGTCCCATCTACTCAATGCTTTTGGACTGGTATTATTCTGATGGAATGTCTGACTGTTGTCATTGTAATAGTTATTGACTGTTCCAGCAGAAGAACCAGACATCATGGCATTAGTTCCACTAATCGTGTAATTCAAATCGCTATTCATAGAAAGTTGCATTGCCTCTGCTACACCGTTTACAGCGTTTTCTACAACTTTCTGATTTTTTTTGATACCGCTAGCAAGTCCATTCATGAAGTCGGGCATCCAAGATTCAAATTTAGTAAGAGGACCTTTTTCAGGTACAGAGAAGTGCAAAAATTCCCAGATTGTATTTGCAACATCTGATACAACGTTTGCTACATCATTAATTTTATTTTTAATACCATTTACAATATTATCAATAATATCAGCACCCCATGACCAAGCTTCACTTGCAAGATTTTTTATAAAGCTTACAGCAGAATTTAAGCCATTTACAATGCTATCTTTGATACTTGTGATTTTTTCTGAAACCGCCGATTTCACATTATTCCAGATAGTAGAAATAATATTTTTCATATTATTCATGGTGTTTTTTACTGTCGTTTTGATATTATTCCAGGTATTAGAAAAAAAATCTTTGATATTTGTCCAGGCATTCGTCCAAAATGTTTTAATAGCATCTATTCCAGTCTTGAAATTTTCTTGAAAATTATTCCAAGCAGTTGTAAAGAAATTTTTGATAGATTCCCATACGCTGGAAAATGCATTTGCAATTGTCTCCCAGCCGAGAATGATAGAATCTATGAAATCATTTAAACCTGTTTTAATGGCTTCCCAGGCACTAGAAAAAGCGTTTGTAATTGTTTCCCAGCCAAGAATGATAGAATCTATGA
>CAMWHN010000109.1 GCA_947174085.1 uncultured Ruminococcus sp. | reverse complement strand
GTGTATGACAATACTGTGCTATTATTTTTTTCTGGAAGTATTGACATGTGAATTATTTTATAGTATAATAATCATATTATAAAAAATATAGATATAGGAGGTTTTTTTATGGGTGTGTTTGCAGCGACTGTATTTATCCGTAATGAAAAACAATTATTAAAAGAACAAGTTCTTTCAGAAGTAGGTCAGTACATGGAATCACAAGGCTTTGTACAGTGTGATAAAAGTCAAGCAGAAAAAACTTATTCTTTTGGGTTTCCAGAGGGAAAATGGTTCGCAATGGGGAGCGATGAACAAAAATTAGTTCATGATGCAAAATTTTGTACACAAGTATTTCATTCTCATGTATTGACGGCAGATGTAGTTGACAGTGATTTTGTGCTATTGGAGCTGTATAATTCTAATGGAACTAGCATAGACAAGCAATGCATTGGAACGCCTTATTGGGACGAGGAAGAATCGGAAAAAGAAATTGATGTTACAAATTGGATTCCTTTTTTGAAACAGGGTGTACCAGAAGAATATTTAATTACTGCATTACAGGCAAATGAAGTTTTTGCAGAGGACGGATTCGGAATATTTGGAGAATTAATTGAATTAGATATAAAGCCATTATATATGAGTTGGGGTGAGCTTGCGCCAATAGAAGAGATTAATTTATATTTCAAGAAAAAATAGTTTTATTTTTGAAATTCATTGACAAGAGTTTAAAAATATGCTATACTGGAATTGCTAACAAGAATATTGAAAAAAATTCAAAAAATATGTATAATATTCTTGAAAAAAATAAATCTCAAAAAAGGAGAAAATAATATGCAATACGGACATTTTGACTTGAAAAATAAAGAATATGTGATTATAAGACCAGACACGCCTGCGCCTTGGGTGAATTATTTAGGTTCACCAGAATATGGTGCAATTATTTCTAATAATGCGGCAGGCTATAGTTTTGTACAGTCTGGTGCAAATGGCAGAATTGCAAGATTTCGGTTCAATTCTATGATGGCATTGCCCGGCAGATATATTTATTTGCGTGATGATGAAACAAGTGATTATTGGTCTGCCACATGGCAACCTGTTGGCAAGTCACTGGAAAATTATAAAAGTGAATGCCGTCATGGTACAGCATATTCTGTCATGACTAGTGAATATGCAAATATTTCTACAGAAACGACTTATTATGTACCGTCTGGGCAGACTTATGAAGTCTGGAGAATTAAAATTACAAATCAGGATTCAAATGCAAGAAAGTTATCAGTATTTGGCTTTATTGAATTTACAAATGATAGTAATTATGAACAAGACCAGATTAATTTGCAATATACGCAATTTATTACAAGAACCGAACGCAAAGGCAATAAAATTTTACAGCATATTAATGAAAATTCTGAAAAATGGGCAGACGGTTCTAATCATAAAGAAAGATTTTTCGGCGTTGCCGGTGCAGAAGTTTCTGACGGTTGCGGTAGTTTAGAGAAATTTATTGGCGCATATAGAACTTATAGCAATCCGATTATGGTTGAAACTGGTAAATGTGATGATTCTATGAATTTTAATGCGAATGCTTGCGGAGCGTTAAGAAATGAATTAGTATTACAAGCAGGTGAAACCAAAGAATTAATTTATATTCTGGGTCAAAAAAATGATGCCGAATCTGCTGAAATTTTAGATTCTTATGAAAAACAAGCAGGAAAAGTTGATGCAGAATTACAGGATTTAAAATCTTATTGGCATAGTAAATTAGCAAATTTTGAAGTCGAAACCCCGTCAGAAGAATTTAATAATATGATAAATGTCTGGAATGCTTACCAGTGTTTTATTACGTTTATCTGGTCAAGAGCAGCATCTTTTTCTTATTGCGGATTGCGTAACGGTTACGGCTACAGAGATACTGTGCAGGATATTCAAGGTATCATTCATCTTGCACCAGAAATGGCTCTTGAAAAAATTAGATTTATGCTCTCTGCACAAGTAGATAACGGCGCAGGTCTGCCACTGGTAAAATTTAATCACAATGCAGGTCATGAAAATACACCTGATGACCCTGAATATGTGAAAGAAACTGGACACCCGTCTTACCGTGCTGACGATGCATTGTGGCTGTTCCCAACGATTGTGAAATATATCGGCGAAAGTGGCAATATTGCATTTTTAGATGAAAAAATTGTCTATGCCAACGGCGGTGAAGCGACAGTCTATGAACATTTGAAAAAAGCAATTGATTTTTCTATGAATCATATGGGAAATCATGACATGCCAGCAGGGTTACACGCTGATTGGAATGACTGTTTGCGTTTGGGTGCAAAGGGTGAATCTACTTTTGTAGCATTTCAGTTATATTATGCTATGGATATTATTAAAACTATGGCTGAATCTAAACAGGATTTAGAGTATATTAATGATATGAATCAGGCACAGGAAAAATTGCGTGCTTCTCTTGAGAACTGTTGGGACGAAGACAGATTTATTCGTGGTATTCGAGAAGATGGCATTGCTGTTGGCAAGAAAAGCGACCCTGAAGCAAATATGTGGCTGAATCCGCAAAGTTGGAGTGTAATCTCTGGTTTTGCAAGTGCTGAACAGGCTGAAACAGCAATGACAAGTGTATATGAAATTTTAAATACGCCTTATGGTGCAAAGTTGCTTGAACCGCCTTATAAAGAGCATTATTTTGACGGTGCGTTAATGCATATTTTCAACGCTGATACAAAAGAAAATGGTGGTATTTTCTCACAGTCGCAAGGCTGGTTAATTCTTGCAGAAAGTTTGCTTGGACACGGTGACAGGGCTTTTGAATATTTCTTAGAAACTTCTCCTGCTTCTCTTAATAGCAAGGCGGAAGTGCGTGTTATGGAGCCTTACGTTCACGGACAATTTACAGAGAGCAAAGCCTCGCCTTTTGAGGGAAGGTCTCATGTGCATTGGCTGACAGGTACAGCTTCGACTGTGATGGTTGGCTGTGTAGAGGGCATTTGTGGCATCAGACCAGATGCGACTGGTCTGGCAATTTCTCCGTCTATTCCGTCCACATGGGATAGCTTTACAATTAAGAAAAATTTCAGAAATAAATTATTAAATATTAGCATTCAAAATCCAAATCATGTACAAAGTGGTGTAAAAGAAATTTTAGTAAATGGCAATTCCCAAACAAATAATTATATTGCGATTTCTGATTTGCAAGCTGAAAATGAAATCATTGTAACATTAGGCTAAATAAAAAAATCCCCCATCTTTTTATGGTGGGGGTATTTTTGCAATGCGAAAAATTAAGATTCTTCTCTCTATAAAAGGAGCTGTAAAGCAGTTTGAAAACCCGCTTGAAAAGCAAGTTGACTTTCTGCTAAGATGCAGTCAAAAACATCACTGAAAACATCTTCTTTGTCAAAAATATCACAAATTTTTATATACTCTGATGTGTCTTTTTTTGTGGTCTGATACCAGTGGAAATATAGGACTTCTAAAAGTGAATCCACGGCAAACGCTCCTTTCCGAAAAATACTTTTGTCAAGTCGGCTGACAGCAAGACGATCATAAAAAGACCAAAGAATAAGGATCAGCCCCGCCCATGCTGGGAACGGATCACCCCCGCGAATGCGGGGAACTTGTGTGCTAAAATAAAAGTCGTTTTTGGTGCAGAGGATCACCCCCGCGAATGCGGGGAACTTGCTGTCAACCTGTTGACAAATACATTATATCAAAATTACTTGTGTTTGTCAATAGATTTTTTAAAAATTAGTTTTGAATTTGTAAGATTATACAAAAAAAGGAGGTTTTTTTATAAAAAATTCACAAGAAATCGCAATTGCTATCAAAAAAATTGCCAAATCAAAAAAAATTGCTATCGGAAAAATGCTATCTGATTGTGACTTAAATATAAATTTGCTTTCTACTATGCAATCTGGCGGTTTTTTTCCACGCCTAGAGGCGATTACGAAAATTGCTGACTATTTGAACTGCTCTGTAGACTATCTTTTAGGAAGAAATGAAAAAGAAAATTTTTGTATATATGAAAGTTCAGAAGATAGCCTGAAACAAGAATTTTTTAAAGTTTTTGATGCTCTTAGTTTTGAGGAAAAAGTTGAAATTATCGAGCTTTTACTTGAAAAACTAAAAAAAAATCCCCCTCTTTAAAAGAGGGAGTTTTTTTATTTTCTAAGTTGTGGAATCCGTTTTAAAATCGTTTCGTAAAGCATCACAGAAGCACCAGCTCCAAAAATGCCCTGCACCAAGTTTTCAGGAATAGAAAGCCAAACAGAAGCAAGAGAATTATATAAAACACCTGCGAAAACAGCATAGCCAACAATCATGATAATTTCTGCAACTACAGCCGAAATGATTCTTGCTGGCAAAGAAGCTGTTTTTTTAGAAACGGCTTGATAGAGCCAAAATGCCACTAGTGCCATAATAAATTTTATAATAAAAGTTGCAGGTGCATAGATAGCATAGCCTGAAATTACATCAGCCAAGGCTGAACCTACTCCAGAAGCAAAAGCACCATAAAAGCCACCTAAAACCCATGCACTAATATTAACAACTGTGTCCCCAAGATTAACATAGCCTTTTGTTGGTGTTGGGATTTGGATAACTAGTGTTGCAATTGTTGTTAGTGCTGTCAAAACGCCTGTCAGCGTTAGCAAACGAAGTTTTTCGTTTGTGGATTTCATAAACTATCATCTCCATATGTTTTATATGATATGTATTATAACATAGTTTTTCTTATTTGTCAAGATAAACCCAGCAATTTTTCAGCGTTTTTTGCAAAAATAAGTTGCTCCTGTTCTGATGTTAAGCCAAGGCTTTTTATTTTTTGAATGGTAATATCTGGTCTGTCCCAAGGGCAATCGCTTGCAAATAAAATTTTATCTGCACCATGTTTTAAAATAATTCTTTTTAATTGGCTAGTATCTTGCATGTGACTGCCAATAACAGCTGTGTCAAAATATAAATTTTCAAATTTTCCAGCTAATTTTTGTTCGACTTCATCCCAAAGTAAATTTCCCCCTAAATGTGCTAAAATAAAAGTCGTTTTTGGTGCAGAGTGTAATGCTTTAATTGCCCTGTCTGGTGTACAGTGAATGCAATTAGGACAAATTGGGTCAACGCCTGCATGTAAAATGACAGGCAAGTTCAGCTCCCCGCATTTTTGATAGATGGGAATCATGCGGGTTTCGTCAACGAAAAAATTCTGATAATCTGGGTGTAATTTTACACCGTATAAGCCTAAAGCTTTTATGCGTTCTAATTCTTGCAAAGCTGTTTCACTGTCAGGGTGTACGCTCCCAAATGGGAAAATCGTTTCAGATTTACAAGAACTTGCCCAATTGTTGCATACCAAATGCTGTGTTGGCTTTGTGGCAATGGATAATAATGCAAAGCTGTCTATGCCCCATGCTTGCATATGGTTTTTTGTGTCAGAAAGCGTGCCATTGGTTGCAGGAGTTTCTTTTGCAGTTTGGGCTAATGTTTTTATAGTTCGTTCCGCAATTTTATCTGCAAAAGCATGTACATGAAAGTCTATATAATTAAATTTCAAAATTAACCCTCCTGATAACATGTAAAAATTTTATCAATTTCTTGTGGATTTTTAGTTTTTGTAAATTGGCTGACGATTGGGCATAATACTAAAGAAAATATCATGCAGAATGCACCAGCATTTAATGGAGATGTCAGCGTAATTGGAATTGGCAAGCTATTTACTTTTTGTGTGAGTTCTGGGAACCAGCCCATTAAAAATAAACAAGTATGTACTAATGTAAAAATAACACCAAAGCCGAAACATGCCCATACGCTAGCAGGTGTAATTTTCTTAGAGAATAAGCCTAACATGAATGGTGCAAGGAATGAGCCAGATAAAGCACCCCAAGAAATACTCATCAAAGTTGTAATATAAGCATTTTTATTCGCTGCCATAATGACGGAAATTAACAGGAAGATAGCTATAAAAATTCTGATAATTAAGACTTGCTTTTTTTCTGTCATGTTATGTTTCATAGCAGGCTTAATTAAATCCAGTGTGAGTGTGGAACTTGATGTTAATACTAATGATGATAAAGTAGACATTGAAGCAGATAATACTAAAACAACGATTAAGCCCAATAAAAATTCTGGTAAAGCATTTTCTAACATAGACGGCACAATTGCGTCATATTCTAATTTGCCATTGATGATATTAATTAAAGTTTTTGTGCTATCTGTTTCGTCAGTTGTACAGAATAATCTGCCGAAGCCACCTAGAAAATAACAGCCACCTGAAACAATTAAAGCAAAAATAGTAGAAATAATGCTACCTCTTTTAATAGCATTATCATCGGAAATAGAATAAAATTTCTGAATCATTTGCGGTAAGCCCCATGTGCCTAATGAAGTTAAAATTACAACGCCTAATAAATCTGCTGGATAAGGGCCAAAAATCGTATTTAATGTCTGTGTATTTCCGCTGTCATCAGAGATTTGTCCTAAATTCTGCATAGCAGTACCAAATCCGCCTTGATAATTTACAATTGTAACTACTACGGAAATAATGCCAATTAGCATAATAATTCCCTGTACAAAGTCGTTTAAAGCTGTTGCATGAAATCCGCCTGCAATGACATAAATTGCTGTAAATACTGCCATGATAATAATGCAATAAATATACGGGATTCCTAGTGAAGACTCAAATAATCTGGATAAGCCGTTATAAACTGATGCTGTATAGGGAATTAAGAAAATAAATACAATCAGGGAAGATGCAATTTTTAAGGCTTTACTTTGATAGCGTTTTTCAAAAAATTCAGGCATTGTCGCACAGTCTAAAAATTTTGTCATAGTTCGAGTTCGTCTGCCTAGAATTACCCATGCAAGTAATGAACCAATTAAAGCATTGCCTAAGCCTATCCATGAAGCAGAAATGCCGTATTTCCAGCCGAATTGTCCTGCATAGCCAATAAATACAACGGCTGAAAAATAAGACGTTCCAAATGCGAATGCTGAAAACCATGGTCCTATACTTCTGCCACCCAGAACAAAATCATCAACGCTTTTGGTTTTCTTGTTGCAGTAAATACCTATACCGACCATTAGGCATAAATATAATACTAAAATTACCCATTTCATAAAAATTTTTCTCCTTTTTTAGATTTTTGTAATTTAATGCTTTTTACTGTAAAAGCAATATCTATATTATTATAAGCTATAATATTTCTCTTATACACA
>CAMWHN010000108.1 GCA_947174085.1 uncultured Ruminococcus sp. | reverse complement strand
AATTTATTGATGTTAGTATGGAGAAAATTCGGAGTTTAATAGATTCTGATACCATGATGGGTAGTCCGATTCTGTGCGAAGATGGAACAACAGTAATTCCTATCTCAAAAATATCTGTCGGCTTTGGTTACGGCGGTTCGGATTTGCCGACACGCACAAACAAAGAATATTTTGGAGGTGGTGCAGGGGGTGGCATTAGTGTCAAACCAATTGGTTTTCTAGTGATAAAAGATGGCAATGTGCAGTTAATGCAAATGACTATGGAAGCTAATAAGACAAATGCTTTGATAGAAAAATTACCAGAAATGATAGATAAAGTTAGTGATATGGTTTCTAAAGCAAAAACACAAGTGAAATCTAAAGCTAAGAAAAAATCAGAAGAAGTTTCTGCTGACGAATAAGCCTATATTTGTCCGCATAGGATAGTATGAAGAAATTTAATTGCTATCAGGAGGGCGGACAATGCGAATTATTTCTAAATGGATAAGTGTATGTATTGCAGTATGTTTGTTAATCAGCTGTGTACCAGAATGTCATGTTTCCGCAGAAATGAAAGTTTCTGCAAAAGCCTGTGTTTTAATAGAAGCTGTTACAGGGCAAGTATTATTTGAAAAAAATGCAGATGAAAAATTGCCAATGGCAAGTACTACGAAAATTATGACAACTTTGCTGACAATTGAAAGCGGAGATTTAGATTCTGAATTTCTAGTAGATAATCAGGCAATTCATGTAGAGGGGTCTTCTATGGGATTGCAGGAAAATGATATTGTCACAAAAAGAGCATTATGTTATGGTATGCTCTTGCCGTCTGGTAATGATGCGGCAAATGCATCTGCTGTAGCTGTCGCAGGAAGTATTCCGGAATTTGCAAAACTCATGAATGAACGTGCCAAAGAAATTGGCATGACAAGAACTTGCTTTGTAACACCGTCTGGACTAGAGGGAACAGGACACGGAGCTTCGGCATATGATATGGCGATTCTCACAAGAGAAGCACTTCAAAATGATATATTTCGGGAAATTTGTTGTCAGGCACAGGCAAATGTAGTGTTTGGCAATCCGCCTTATGAACGAACGTTGTATAATTCTAATAAATTATTGCGCATGTATGACGGCGTTATTGGCGTAAAAACAGGCTTTACAGACGAAGCCGGAAGATGTTTGGTTTCTGCTTGTGAACGTGATGGCGTAACGTTAATTTGTGTAACTCTAAATGATGGAGATGACTGGAATGACCATATGCAATTATATGATTATGGTTTCTCACAAGTACATGCTGTAAATTTAGATGTTCCCGAAGTTGTTCAAAAATTAGTCGGCAGTACCAAAGAAACTATTCATTTAAGAATAGAAGAACCTGTTACAATTGGCATTGTTGGACAGAATATTTCTGAAATCAGTACAAAAATTTTATTAGCACCGTTTGCCTATGCACCTGTTGCAGATGGTGATGTATTAGGCGAATTAGCATATTATTATCAAGATAAAAAAATTTGTTCTGTGCCGTTACTAGCAGACGGCTCGGCAGAAGTACTAGAGCAACCAGAACAAAATATTATTATAAAATTCTTAACAGAGTTAAGAAAAATATTAAAATCTGCATAATATAATTATTTTTATGATAACAAAGGAGGATTCTTGTGGCATTTATCAGGATTCAAAAAATCCTTGCGGATTCGGGCTATTGTTCCAGACGTAAGGCAGAAGTACTCATACAGGCAGGGCGAGTGCAAAGAAACGGTCGCCCTGTTAAATTAGGAGATAAAGCTTCTCCAAAAGATATTATTTCTGTAGATGGACAGAAAATTGTAATTCCTAAAAAAAAGCATTTGCGTTATATCATGTTGCACAAACCTCGTGGTTATGTGACTACGGTTTCTGATGAACTGGATAGACGCTGTGTTATGGATTTGTTAGAAGATGTTGACGAACGTGTCTATCCGATTGGAAGACTGGATAGAAATTCAGAAGGATTATTATTATTAACAAATGATGGTAAATTTGCCAATGATATTATGCACCCTAGCAGACATGTTTCTAAAACATATCGTGTGACAGTAAGACCTTCTGTGACAGAAAAACAACTAGCAGATATGGCATCTGGAATTGTTCTTGATGGAAAGAAAACATTGCCGGCTAATATTGTAGTATTAAACAACGAAGCAGAACGTGTTGTATTGCAAATTACTATCAAAGAGGGACGTAACAGACAAATTCGCCGTATGTGTGAAGCGGTCGGGTTAAAAGTCGCTCGTTTGCGCCGGACTTCAATAGGTCCTGTTAAATTAGGTATGCTAAAAGCTGGTACATGGCGAGATTTAACGCCGGAAGAACTTAGGGCAATTAGAAACGCTATTGGAAAGGAATTATAATTATGCTTGAAATTTTAGAACAAAAAAATTTAGATAGCTATCAGGAAATATTAAAAAATTTAGAAATTTCCGGACAAGCTGAATTGCATATTTCAGAGGCGAGAGAAGCGCAGGAGATAAAAGGCTATATTATTTATGCCTATGAACCAGAACAAGTGTTAATTTATGATATAGATGATAACAATGACTGGAATCAATGTGACGGGCTTGTCAGGTCAGTGCTGTTCAAAGCAGAATTAAAATGCTTACAGAAAGCTGTATTTTTTGTGCAGGATATGCAAATGCAGGACAGGCTTATAAAACTTGGATTTATGAAAAATAGCCAAAAAACACTTGAAAATATTATGGAAGTTATGGAAAATTGTAAAAAATGTAAAGAAAAACCGGCAAACACTTGAAAAAAATCAAAAAAAATAGTATGATTAATTATGTATAAATATGATACTATGTCAGGAAGGAAGATTTTGCAAATGGAAAAAAACTTGAATAGCCCTGCCAGACAGCAATTAACAGCATTGTTTGACGAGGGTGCTTATCAGGAAATTGGTTCTTATGTCATGGAAAAAACTGCGCCTGCCGGCGTTGTAACAGCCTATGGCTATGTGAATGGCAATCCTGTTTATGCGTTTGCACAAGACCAAAGTGTTGAAAATGGTGCGGTTGGTATGGCACAGGCTGAAAAAATAGTGAAGCTGTATGGGCTTGCCAGCAAAACAGGTGCGCCAATTGTTGGAATTTATGATTCTAACGGCGCATTTATGGACGGTAGTGCCAGTGCATTAAATGCATATAGCCTTATGTTAGAACAAACTTCTGCTGTGTCCGGTGTTGTGCCACAGATTGCAATTATTGCCGGTGTTTGTGCCGGAAGTGCCTCTGTTATGGCTTGTGCATCAGATTTTGTCATTATGACACAACAGGCAGAATTATTTTTAACACCCAATTTTGAAAAAAGCAGTGCGTCTGTTTGTGCAGAAAATGGCATTACAGCTCTTGTTGCCGAAAATGTGGAACAGGCTATTGCACAGGCTAGAGATTTGATTAATATTTTGCCTGTAAATAATATGGCTTGTACGCCTTGTATGGAATACGAAGCACCGGAATTAGCTTCTGGTAATGATTTGGCTGGCTATGTTGCAAGTATTGCTGATGGTAATAGTGTAATGGAAGTCTATGCAGATTATGGAAAATCAGCATATACAGCATTAGCAACTGTAACAGGCAGTACAGTTGCGATTGTTGCAACTAGTAAAACTGATTCTAAATTAACAGAATTAGATTGCGCAAAAATTGCTAGATTTGTTCGTACTTGTGATGCGTTTTCAATTCCAGTTATTACACTTGTTGATACACTCGGATTTGACGGCAATGTTGCCTCAGAACAAGCCGGTTCTGTAAGAGCTTTAACAAGACTTGCCGGAAGTTATGCTGAAGCGACAACACCAAAAATTTCTGTTGTCACTGGAAAAGCTGTCGGTGCTGTATTTGTCGCACTTGCCGGAAAAGGTTGCAATGCTGATTTTGCTTATGCGTTGGAAAATGCTTATATCGCACCTTTAATGCCAGAATCGGCTGTTGAATTTCTTTGGCATGATAAATTAAAAGGCTGTAATAATTTAACTGCGAAACGTCAGGAACTCGCAAAAGAATATATAAATACAATTGCATCTGCAAAATCTGCCGCAGAATTGGGCTGTGTTGATGAAATTATTACAGCAAGTGATTTAAGAAATGTAATTAGTAAATCTCTGGCTATGCTGGAAGGCAAACGTGTAACAAATCTGCCCAAAAAGCATAATAATTTCCCGTTTTAATATTTAATTAATAAATATTAAAAAATAATGATAATAATAGAATGGTGGTAAAATTATGAAAAGATTTAATGTAACCGTAAATGGCAAAACGTATGATGTTGCTGTAGAAGAATTGGGTGCTGACGCTTCTGCACCTGTTGCAACTGCTCCAGTAGCAGCCCCAACGCCTGCCCCTGCTCCAGCTCCAGCAGCAGCTCCTGCTTCCACAGTTGGTACTGGTGAAAAAGTAACTGCTCCAATGCCGGGGACAATTCTTGATGTGAAAGTTTCCAATGGTGCAAGTGTTTCTAAGGGCGATGTGATTATGGTTCTGGAAGCCATGAAAATGGAAAATGATATTGTTGCGCCTTGTGATGGTACTGTTACTAGTATTGTTGTTAAGAAAGGCGATACTGTACAGAGTGGCGATACTTTGGCAACTGTAGGCTGATAATAAATTTTATTCACACGAAAGGACATGAAGAATTTATGGCTAAAAAAGTAAGAGTAACGGAAACTGTCCTGCGTGATGCACATCAGTCTTTGCTTGCAACACGCATGAAAATAGAAGATATGATTCCGATTTTGTCTAAAATGAATGAAGTTGGATTTAATTCTGTGGAATGTTGGGGCGGTGCGACATTTGATTCTTGTTTAAGATTCTTGAGTGAAGACCCTTGGGAAAGATTAAGAACTTTGCGCCGTGAAATGCCAGATACTAGATTGCAAATGCTGTTCAGAGGACAGAATATGCTTGGCTATCGGCATTACGCAGATGATGTATTACAAGAATTTGTAAAAAAATCTGTGGAAAATGGCATTGACGTTATCAGAATTTTTGATGCATTGAATGATATTAGAAATTTACAAACGGCGATTAGTTCTGCAAAAAAAGCGTCTCGTAATGGTAAAAAACCAGAAGTACAAGTTGCTATTTCTTATACGACCGGAGAAGTATTCACAACAGAATATTATGTAGAATATGCGAAAAAAATCGCAAATGCCGGCGCAGATTCGATTTGTATTAAAGACATGGCGGCTTTGCTCACGCCGTATAAATGCGAAGAATTAGTAAAAGCTTTAAAAGCAAACGTAGATTTGCCAATTGATTTACATACGCATTACACATCAGGGCTTGCATCTATGTGCTTGCTAAAAGGCATTGAAGCCGGTGCTGATATTATTGATACAGCTATGTCACCTTTAGCGTTAGGTACTTCACATGCGCCAACAGAATCTATGGTTGCAGCATTACAGGGTACAAAATATGATACTGGTATTGATTTAATGCTTTTAACTGAAATTCGTGAATATTTCATGAAATTGCGTAAAAAATATATTGATGAGGGTTTAATTGACCAGAAAATGCTTGCAACTGACGCAGGGGCTTTGATTTATCAAGTACCAGGGGGCATGTTGTCTAATTTGCTGTCACAGCTCAAACAAGCCGGAAAAGAAGATTTGCTGAACGAAGTGCTGTTAGAAGTACCCAGAGTGCGTAAAGATGCCGGTTATCCGCCTTTGGTAACGCCGTCTTCTCAAATTGTCGGCACACAGGCTGTATTTAATGTTCTCATGGGAGAGCGTTATAAAACTGTTACCAAAGAATTTAAAGGCGTTGTCCGTGGCGAATATGGTCAAACACCTGTGCCAATTGACCCAGAATTTAGAAAAAAAATTATTGGCAATGAAAAACCAATTGATTGCCGTCCAGCTGATTTGCTAGAACCAGAACTCGAAAAACTTCGCAAAGAATGCGCTGAATGGGCAGAAAGTGAAGAAGATGTATTAAGTTATGCACAGTTTGGACAAGTTGCTGTGAAATTTTTTGAAAAACGTCGTGATAAAAATTTCGGTCTTGATAGCAAGCATGGCGATTCTGAAAAACAGGTACACCCTGTATAAAATTTATAAAATTTTGCTAAATAATATAAATTTAAATGAACCGGTTTCTTTTGCCGGTTCATTTTGTACTTGCTAATAATATATTAATATCAATAAAAAGGAGGCAGGTATTATGCCAATTAGGATTCCGGAAGATTTACCGGCTTATCATACACTTGAACAAGAACATATTTTTGTGATGCCGAAAAATCTCGCAGAACATCAGGATATTAGACCTTTGCGAGTGCTGATTTTAAATCTCATGCCAAAAAAAATCGAAACAGAAACACAGCTTATGCGTTTGCTTAGTAATACACCTTTGCAAGTAGATGTAGATTTATTACAAGTCGCACATAATTCTAAAAATACGGCGCAAAGTCATTTAAATGCGTTTTATAAAAATTTTGAAGAAGTATCTCATGATTTCTATGATGGTATGATTATTACTGGTGCGCCTGTAGAACATATTGCTTATGAAGAAGTGGATTATTGGAAAGAATTTTGCAAGATTCTTGACTGGACAAAAAAACATGTATACTCTACAATGTATATTTGTTGGGCGGCACTGGCAGGATTATATTATCATTATGGGATTCAGAAACATATGCTGGATAAAAAATTATTTGGCATATTTCCGCATATGGTGGAAACTAATACGCCTTTATTAAGGGGATTTGATGACGTGTTTCCAGTCCCGCATTCGAGACATGCAGAAATTAAACGAGAAGATATTGAAAAAAATCCGAATTTGCGTATATTGTCTTATTCGGCTTTAGCAGGTGTTTTTCTGGTCGAAAGTAAAAACGGCAGACAGTTTTTTTTAACTGGTCATAACGAATATGAACGTGATACGCTTAAAGAAGAATATTTCAGAGATTTAGAAAAAGGCTTGCCAATTGATGTGCCTTTTAATTATTTCGCTGGAGATAATCCAAATTGTGAACCTGTGTTTTCATGGCGGTGTCATGCAAATCTAATGTATTCTAATTGGTTAAATTATTGCGTTTATCAAAAAACACCGTTTGATTTAAAAGAATTAGAAAACATGCGTGATTGATTATTATTAATTTAAAATTTTTGTAAAAAATTCTTCTGTGCTATCATTAGGATTTCTGTTATAACGGTCAAGTCCATATAAACATTCTGC
>CAMWHN010000107.1 GCA_947174085.1 uncultured Ruminococcus sp. | reverse complement strand
TACCTAATAGATTTTTTACTGCATTCTGATATTGTGTGTTAGATGTATTTTGTGTTTGTTTTGGTTTTACCTTTATTGTTTTAAATTGCGGCTTTAATTTCTTGTAAATTTTGTTAGCTTGTGGGGTATTTTTATCATAATAAGTTACAAGTGCTTTTTGTAATTCATCTAGTGAATTAGATTTTTCTAAAATTTCACAAATTTCTTTCAAAACTTTATTATCTGTATTTTTGTCCAACAGATTTTTGATTGTATTTTGAAATTGCATATCAAAATTTTTTTCCTGTTTTATTAACATACACAATGTTTGAAAATGAGGTTTTATTTTTTCATAAACTGCACTGGCTTTTTGCGTGTCATTATAGTAATTTACAATTTCGCTGTGTAATTCATTTAATGTATTAGAATTTTCTATAATTCCAAAAATTTCTGTAATTTTTTTCTGTTCTATATTATTATCAAAAATAATATTTATAATATGCTCACACTGTGCATTAGAGTTTTTTTTTTCTTGTTCTACAGAAGAATCAAAATTTTCAGAATCCAGTTGTTTTACAATAGAAATAACACTTTCATTTTCGATTGTTTCTTGCAAAGATGTCACGAAATTATTATATTCTTGCAAATGTTGTTGTTCTAAGCTATCTATACTTGTATTTTCAATAGCCGGAATGATTTGCAGTGTGATATTTTCATCATGAATATATTTTTTATAAAATTCTGTACCAAGCAGAAAATCTTTATCTTTGCTAATAATATAAATTTCTGAAGTCTGTTTTGTGCCAATCAGATAGCCCGTAAACATAATTAATTGCATATCTAATGCATTTTTAATCGGGTCACCAGATTTTAAACTAAATGAAACTTCTCGCAAATAAATACTTGCTTGACAAGTAATTAATTTTTCGTATAACTGAAATGTCAAATTACAACGATTTTGTGTATAAAAAATATACACAGAATCTTGTTTTGTCAAATTTTCAATGCCTTGTAACCCGTCAACATAGACATTTTCATAATCTATTAAATATACTGCCATTTTTCAGCTCCTGTTATATCATAAAATTTACTGCTCTGTTAAAATTTTATAGCATTCCGGACGTCTGTCACGGAATAATCCCCATTCTAAACGAGCTTTGTCAATTTTTTGCAAATCAAATTCTTGTGTTAATACAGCATCGCCTTGCCGGTCAGCCTGTTGTAAAATTTCTCCTGTTTCGTCTGTAATAAATGAAGAACCGTAAAATAATAAACTAGATTCTTGCTTTGCATTTTCTTCACAGGGGGTTACAGATTCTAATCCATAGCGATTAGAAGCAATCACTGGTATAATATTAGAAGCGGAATGTCCTTGCATACATCTTCGCCAGTGTGGCATACTATCACAGTTTAAAATTGGCTCTGAACCAATCGCTGTTGGATAGCATAAAACTTGTGCGCCCTGTAAAGTCATAGCTCTTGCTGTTTCTGGAAACCATTGATCCCAACAGATACCAACACCAATTTTGCCATAAGCAGTATCCCAGATTTTAAAACCTGTATCACCAGCAGTAAAATAAAATTTTTCCTGATAAAAATGGTCATCTGGAATATGTGTTTTCCGGTAAACACCTAATAAATTACCATCAGAATTAATCATTGCAATAGAATTAAATAATCTATTCTGGTCTTTTTCGTAAAAGCTAATTGGCATAACTAATTTTAATTCTTTGCAGATTTTTGAAAAATGCAGAACAGCTTTATTTTCATAGACAGGCGTTGCGAATTGATAATAATCATATTTTCTTTCTTGACAAAAATATTGCCGTTCAAATAATTCTGGTAATACGACAAGATTAGCCTGTTGTTTACTAGCCTCACGGACTAATTTTTCTGCATTGGCAATATTTTCGTCTGGATTTTTAGAACATTGCATTTGAATTGCAGAAACTATCATAATTTTTTATCTCCTTTTGGAATTTGTTGTGTAAGACAGTGAATATTTCCACCGCCGAGTAATAATTCTCTTGCCGGAATGGGAATAATTTTTCTATCTGGACATAATTTTTGCATGAGTTCAAAAGCAACTGTATCAGATTTTTGATTATTATTCTCAAACTGTGGCAATAATACGACTTGATTTGTAAAATAAAAATTCACATAAGACCCTGCTAAGCGTTCGCCAACTTCTCGCCTGTCCTCGCCTTCTTCAAATACATAGCCTTGTAAATCATGTTCTGTAATACAAATCGGATTTTCCGGAATTGGCAATTTATGAATTTTTAAATTTTCTTGTTCTAAGACTTCTAAACAAGCTTTTGATAATTGATATTGCGGGTCATTTTGATTATCTGTCCATGCTAAAACAACTTCTTCCGGATTCAGAAACGCACAAATATTATCTACATGTTCATTTGTTTCGTCATTGTAAATACCTCTTGGCAACCAGATAATTTTCTTTGCGCCTAAATATTCACAAAGCATTTCTGTAATTTGCTGTTTATTAAAATTCGGATTTCTGCCCTGACTTAATAAACAAGCTTCTGTAACTAAAATAATGCCTTGTCCATTGCTATGAATCGAACCGCCTTCTAACACAAAATGCTGTGCATTATAATAATCATAACCTGTTGCAGAACAAAATTTTTTAGCAAGTTCATTATCATCTTGCCAATTTTGATATAAGCCGTCATAAGTTCCACCCCAAGCATTAAATTGCCAATCAATGCCCCTCACTTCACCGGTTTGAGAATTTTTTACAAAAGTTGGAGCTGTATCTCTTGCCCAAGCGTCATTTTGAGCGATTTCTAGTAATTTAATATTCTGGAGCTGATTTTTTTTGATAAAATTTTCTGCTTCTGTATATTTTTGTTTACTTGCAATTAAATATAATAATTCGCTTTTTGTAATGGCTTTAAAAATTTCTAAAAAGCTTTTTAGAGCCGGTTTTGCGTTATAATTCCATGAACCAGAGCGTTCCGGAAAAATCATAATACTAGCATCATGTAATTCAAATTCTGCTGGCATATAAAAATTATCTTGCTTTGGTGTTGTCATGATAAACGCTCCTTGAAATCCTGATAACTAAATTTTTTAATCACTTCATAATTTTTATCTGCATGTAAAATACTAATATCTGGCAAAGGCATACCATTAAACGTATTATTTTTCACCATAGAATAAATCATCATATCTTCAAAACAAAGTCTATCGCCGATAGCTAATATTTTATCAAAGCTATAATCACCAATAATATCGCCTGCTAAACAGGTGCAAGAAGATAATCTGTAATTATAATTTTTCTTATCTGGATAATCGGCTTCAAATAACGGCGGTCTATAAGGCATTTCCAAAACATCAGGCATATGACAACTAGCAGACGCATCTAAAATTAATGTTTTTATGCCTTGATTTTCAGTAATATCTAATATTTCTGTGATTAAATACCCAGCATTTAAAGCAATTGCTTCGCCCGGTTCTAAATACACTTGTACTTGATATTTTTCAGAAAAATTTTTAATTAATTTTATTAATAAATTTCTATTATAATCTGGTCTTGTAATATGATGTCCGCCACCGAAATTAACCCATTTGCATTGATATAAATATTTTTCAAATTTTTCTTCTACGGCTTTGAGTGTATATTCTAACGCATCAGCATTCTGTTCACAAAGCGTATGAAAATGCAGTCCGTCAATATCTGGAAAATAATTTAATTTATTTAATATATCACTTGTGACACCTAATCTTGAACCAGAAGCGCAAGGGTCATAAATTGCCGTTTCTTGTGTAGAACATTCTGGATTAATTCGCAAGCCAATGCTTTTCCCTGCTTGTCGGCAAAGATTGCCATATTTTTCTAACTGGTTTAGAGAATTAAAAATAATATCATCAGCAATAATTATTAATTCCTGTATATCTTGGGGTTTATATGCCGGTGAAAATACATGCACTTCACCGGAAAAATATTCTTTTGCTAATTTAGCTTCATATAAGCCACTGGCAGTCGTTCCGGCAAGATAATTTTCTATGATAGGATACACAGAAAACATAGAAAATGCTTTCTGTGCTAATAAAATTTTACAGCCGGATTTTTCTTGAATATTTTTTAAAATTTCTAAATTCTGCAATAATTTTTCTTCATCAAGCACATAAGCCGGCGTATGTGTAACAAGCTTTTTTGCAATTTCTTGATTAGTCTGCATATTAATCCACCAGTACAGGATTTTCGTCTACCACCCATGGCAAGCCATATTGATTTAACATATTCATATAAGGGTCTGGGTCAAATTCTTCTACATTAAATACACCTGCGCCACTCCAAACACCAGAGGCAACTAAAGCCGTTCCAATCATAGCCGGCACACCTGTTGTATAAGAAACAGCTTGTAATCCGGTTTCTTTGTAAGCTTCCTGATGGTCGCAAATATTATAAATATAAATATGCTTTTCTTTGCCGTTTTTAATGCCTTTGAAAATACAACCAATATTTGTCTTGCCAACAGTTCTTGCACCTAAAGAAGCAGGGTCTGGCAAAAGAGCTTTCAAAAATTTAATCGGTACAATTTCATGACCTTCAAATAAAACAGGCGTTGTATCTAACATGCCGACATTTTGCAAGCAATTCATGTGTGTTAAATAGCTCTGCCCGAATGTCATAAAAAATCGAATGCGTTTAATATTTGGAATATTTTTTGCAAGGGATTCAATTTCTTCATGATGTAATAAATACATGTCTTTTTGTCCTACACCTGCAAAATTATATTCACGCTTAATTTCCATCGGTTTTGTTTCTACCCAATGCCCATTTTCCCAATAAGAACCATTTGCAGACACTTCACGCAAATTAATTTCAGGGTTAAAATTCGTTGCAAACGGATAGCCATGGTCACCGCCGTTACAGTCTAAAATATCAATTTCATGAATTTCATCAAAATAATGCTTTAATGCATAAGCTGTAAATACACTTGTTACTCCGGGGTCAAAGCCTGTGCCTAATAAAGCCGTCAAACCAGCTTGTTTAAATTTTTCCTGATAAGCCCATTGCCATGAATAATCAAAATATGCTGTAAAACCTTTTTCTTGACAACGTTTTTCATAAATAGCCCGCCATTCTGGATTATCTGTATCTTCGGCTTCATAATTAGCCGTGTCAACATAATTTGCATGACATTCTAAACAAGCGTCCATAATTGTTAAATCTTGATAAGGCAAAGCGACATTCAGAACTGTATGTGGCTGAAATTCTTTCATGAGTGCAACAAGAGAATCTAAACTATCTGCATTTACAGTCGCAGTAGTTAATTTTGCGTTTGTTTTAGATGCGAGTTTTTCAGCTAAAGCTTCACATTTAGATACTGTTCTGCTTGCAATGCAAATTTCTGTAAATACAGGATTCTGACAACATTTGTGAATTGCAACAGTCGCAACTCCACCACAGCCAATTACTAATAATTTCATAATAATTTTTATCCTTTCAAATTATTTTTTGATTTTGTTTTTTATGTCTCTATATATTCTTCATAATGCTTGTCTGTATAATATCTTTTATTTTTCGGTGTACGCCATGCTTTCAGTATGCCCTCATTATCCCAATATTGTAATGTCTTTACTGAAACACCTAGCATTTTTGCAAAATCTTTCGGTTTGTAAATGCTGATATTATGCAATTTTTCTGTTCCGATAAACTCTGCATAATGCTTATCTGTATAATATCTTTTATTATTTTTTGTCCGGTATGCTTTTAGTACACCGTTTTTGTCCCAATGTTCTAATGTCTTTACTGAAATACCCAGCATTTTTGCAAAATCTTTTTGTGTATAATGATTAATCTCTTTCACATTCTCAATTCCAAGATACTCTGCATAATGCTCGTCTGTATAATATCGCCTGTTTTTCGTTGTACGGTATGCTGTTAATATACCGCTTTTATCCCAACGTTGTAATGTCTTTACTGAAACACCTAACATTTCAGCAAATTTTTTTGGCTTATAAATAATAATAACATTCACTTCCTAACTTGATAATTATAATAATTATATATTATTTATTTTTATGTTCTTCTTCTTCAAGCAAGTCTTCTACATATTTAGGAATCATAAACGCTCCCATATGCAAATTTGTTGTATAATACCATGTTTTTAATTTTCTAGCTTTCCAGCGTTGCACATTCAAGTCATGCAAAGGGTGATATTTTTTAGACGCAAAGCCAAACAACCAGTAACCTGACGGACAAGTTGGAATATGTGCTTGATATACTCTGCTAATAGGAAAGCTTTTATAAGCTTTTCTATGCATGGCACGGCATGTTTCTTCATCTTCGTCAAAAAATGGACTGCCATGCTGATATACCATAATGCCATCTTCTTTCAGAGCTTTATAACAGCTCCCATAAAATTCCTTTGTGAATAATCCTGCCGTATGTCCTAAGGGGTCTGTGCTGTCGTTAATAATTAAATCATATTCATTTTGCTTACCACGCAGAAAACGCAAGCCGTCACGATAATAAACTTTTACACGAGGGTCGTCTAATCCTCTGGCATTATCTGGGAAAAATTCCTGACATACTTTAACAAATAATTCATCTGGTTCAACGACATCAATTTCTTCGATTTCGTCATAATAAGACAATTCTCTTGCAACACCACCGTCACCACCACCGATAACAAGTACTTTTTTAACATTAGGGTGTACTGCCATAGGCACATGAACTACCATTTCATCATAAGTAAATTCATCTTTTTCAGAAAAAATCACACTGCCATCAGAAGTTAAAAATCTACCAAATTCTTCTGATTCAAATACATCAATTCTTTGGAAATCACTCTCACCGGAAAATAATTGTTTTTCTACACGAATCGACATTTTGACATTATGGGTATGCATTTCAGAAAACCAAAAATCCAATTGTTCAGCCTCCTTTTTAGTTTTTTATATTTATTTTTTATAACTCCTGAAAATGCCAATCTTCTGGAATTGCTTGCACATTTAATTTGCGATAAAATTCTGCTTGTTTCTGGAGCTGTTCGCTAGTACAATTTTGAATATATTTATAATCCTGCCAAATGCGGTCAATTTCCGCAAGTATTAATTTATGTTCTGCCAATTCTTCTAAAGATTCCAATTCATAATAATCAATAAAAAAATCTTCTGAAATTGTGGATAAAATAAAATCATCTACATTAGAATTATTAATATTACTTGTTGATTTTAGTTATAAATAATACATTAATTTTTTAATTCCTTGAGAATATTAATT
>CAMWHN010000106.1 GCA_947174085.1 uncultured Ruminococcus sp. | reverse complement strand
TGGCTTGATTTGAAAAAACTTGAAAAAAATGTGTCAAGTATTATTGACAAAATCAGTATGCGTTTGATGCATCTTCGCACAACACCTCAATAATATGTGCATTATCATATTCGGGATCATCATCTATGATTTTTGCAGTTTGCCATCCAAGTCTGCCGTGACGGTCGAACGCAACTGCAAAGAAGCCTGCATTCTTGTCTGCAATGTAGTCCTCACGCTGCACATTGGAATTTGCAAACTCAGATAAATCCGGCTGATAACCGTGTATAAAGCTTTCCTCCATTGTCACACGACCACAGGTAAAAGCGTCTGCATGATAGTCACGGTTGATTTGATAATAGCTTTCTGTTGCCGATCCGCACTCCGGTTTGGATAAAAAATCACCGGTAACTTTTCCGTCAATCGACATCGTCATATGACAAATGATGTGCGGTCTATTCATGTTGCTGCAACCTCCCCAACAAATTTCATCTGATAAAATTCGTCCAAAGATGCTCTTCTTTTTCCGGCAGTCCAAACTTTTCCTTGTCGAGTTGAATACTCTTCATCAAAAAAATCATGTTCTTTGCCAATGTACACATTGTTTGTAACCCCTCTGCATCTTGTTCTGCTTCACCGGGCGTTCCTCCGTGAATGCTGTTCCAGTACTGACTTGACGCAACAGGCATTCCGGTAATTGTAAAATATTTATTCAATTCATCAAACGTGGAGGATAATCCGCCGCGTCTTGCAGCAACGACACTTGCTCCGACTTTCATCGTTTTATCAAAATGTGTACTGTAAAATAATCGATCGAGAAATGCGATTAGTGTTGCATTGGCAGATGCGTAGTAAACCGGATTTGCAATCACCATACCATCACACGCTTCAAATTTTGATGCAGTCTCATTGACCATATCATCAAATACACACTTTCCTTTTTCAGCACATGAACCGCAGGCAATGCAGCCACGAATATCCTTATTTCCAACCTGCACAACCTCAGTCTCCACACCATTCTCTGAAAAGATTTTTTCCATTTCATGCAGGGCAATGTAAGTATTTCCCTTGACACGTGGACTTCCATTTATCATCAATACTTTCATTCATCTCATCTCCGCTTTTACGAAATTTTATATATATTATATTCTAACACAAGCTATAGAATTTTTCAACCTGTTATTTTATAACAATTTTCCCTCCTCATTTCAAACTCAATTTCAGATCATTACCGAACTTTTCCATAGCATCAAGTATCGGACGCATACTTTCCCCAAGTTCTGACAAGGCATACTCTACTCTTGGAGGTACTTCAGGATAAACGGTGCGTGTAATGATACCATCATTCTCCATTTGACGCAAGCTGTCAGTCAAAACCTTCTGACTGACACCATCCAGTGATTTTCTTAGTTCGTTGAACCTCCATGGACGCATAAGCAGATTCCTCATAATTAAAAGTTTCCATTTGTTTCCGATAAGCTGTACCGTTATGCCAACGGGACATTCAGGCAGTTCTTCATATTTCAGCATAGTGTCCTCCAATAGTTTCAAATATAGTGTTACATTCGTTATAACATATAGCATTCCAAAAGTCAACGTAAAAAAATTTTTAGAAAAATTTTCCGATATTCCGCAAAGGTTACTTTGAGGTAACTATGTTACAAAAAAGTGCCTACTTTACAAACTGAAAAAGCTATAGTATCATAAAATTACAGGTAAAACCTGAATCCATTGAAAGGAGAAATTTACAATGAGTGAAACACTGAATAATGTTGCTGCTTTCAGCGGAAGTGCCTGTGGTGCTGCTGACCCTGCTGAAAAGCCTGCGTCTGCTTGTGGTTCTGCCGATCCCAAGGAAACACCCGCATCCGCTTGCGGCTCTGCTTGTGGAGCTGCTGACCCTGACAAGAAGTAATCATGTTACTTCAAAGCAATCAGTCGGGCGGTCGGCAGAGTACTGTCGGCTGCCTTGATTTAATTACCTATCGGAGGAAACTGCCATGAAACCATATTTTGCATTCCAGTGGCACATTACAGATACTTGTAACCAACGCTGTAAACACTGCTATATTTTCGCTGAGGACAACTGCAAGCAACTGACGGAAATGCTTTTTGAAAAAATGGAGCAGATTATTGCAGATATTCTTAAAATGTGCGAAAAACTGAACAGAACACCATATCTTTATATTACAGGCGGCGACCCGATTTTACATAAAGATTTCTGGAAACTTGCCGAAAAACTGAAAAACAATAATATCCGCTGGGCGATACTGGGTAATCCATTTCATTTGAATGATGAAATCTGCCAAAATCTGCGCGATCACGGCTGTGTGAAATATCAGCTATCCCTTGACGGTATGCAAGAGATGCACGACAGCTTTCGCAAGCCCGGCTCGTTTGATACCACAATAGAAAAGATAGACTGCATAAAAAAATCAGGTATGTACTGTGCGGTCATGTCAACCGTATCAAGTGTAAATATTGCTGATTTTCCGCAGCTGATAGACCTCTGCGTAGAGAAGAATGTGGACGTTTTTGCATTTGGCAGATACTGTCCCACAAGCGGTCAGAAATCGGAAGAATACCACATTCCACCGAACGAATACAGAAATTTTCTTGATATGTGCTATCTTAAATTTCAGGAGCATAAAAAGAATGGATGTAAAACTACATTTCAGCTAAAAGATCATTTATGGACGCTGTATCTCTATGAAAACGAACTGTTCAAAATTCCCGAAAATCATGATCCCGGTATGATCTACGACGGTTGTCACTGCGGTATCGGACATATGACAATCCTGCCTACAGGTGATGTTTATGCCTGCCGAAGAATGGAAAGCAAAATCGGTAATGTATTTGAAACGTCACTCTATGATTTGTTTATGGGAGCAGAACTCGACGCATACAGGCAGTGGGACAAATTTGAAAAGTGCAGTAAATGCGAATTGCGTGGGTATTGCAGAGGTTGTCCTGCTGTCACATTCGGATATACGGGGAATATGTACGCGTCAAACCCACAATGCTGGAAAGAATACAATGTCATAACAGGTGAAAAGCTATGAGTTTAATGGATATTATTAAAAGCCGTCATTCCATACGAAAGTATACAGACAAGCAGATCAGCCGTGAGGACTTGGAGCTTATCCTTGAAGCCGGAAATTATGCTCCAAATGCAGGCGGTGGACAGCGCAGTATGATGGTTGCTGTTCACAATGCAGAACTGACTGCAAAAATCGGCAGAATGAATCTCACAGGATTTGACAGAAGCCGTCTTTTAGGGAGTTACGTTTCCAAGGAACAGCCAAGCTGTATAGATGATCCTACTATGAAAAATGGATTCTATGATGCTCCGACTGTTGTTGTGATATTCTGTCAGAACAATTTTACCTTTCGTGTTGCGGATGCTTTCTGCATGGCTGAAAATATGATTTTACAGGCAAGTGAGCTTGGAATTTCGTCCTGTATTATCTCCAGAGGAGAAGAAACTTTTGCAAGCGATGAGGGACAGAATCTTTTAAAAGAATGGGATGTTCCCGAAAATTACAGCGCTGTCTGCTTTGTCATTCTCGGATATATTGATGGCGAACAACCTCATACAAAACCGAGAAAAGCTGATCGTATAAAAATTATTGAGTGAGGTTTTATTATGGATGCTAAAACTTGTTTAAAGAAAATGCAGCTTGTAGGCGTACTGAATGTTGCGACTGTCGATGAAAACGGCGCTCCGCAGATTCGTTGTATCAGCGCTGTTCACTATGATGCGGAATCATTTTATTTTTTTACCGCAAAGGGTAAAAATGTAACGAAAGAACTTCTCGCTGACGGTCGTGTGCAGATTCTTGTCTATACAAAGTTCAAGGAAATGATACGGCTTTCCGCCAAAGCCTATCCTGTTGCAGATGAAAGACAGAAGAAGTGTATCGATACGATTTTCGAGGAACAGCCATATCTTGCAAATCTATATCCAGAAAATAAGAGATATATCGGTATTTGCTTTGAGGTAAGGGACGCTTATATTGAGTATTTCAATCTCGGAGTAAATCCGATTTTCAGAGAAATCTATACTGTTGGCAATGGCATAGCCGAGTTTAAAGGCTATCGTATTACAGACAAGTGCATCGGTTGTGGAAAATGTCTGAAAGTCTGTCCTCAAAACTGTATTGACAAAGGTGAACCAAAGCCTTACACTATCAGACAGAACAATTGTCTGCACTGCGGCGCTTGCTTTGAAGACTGTCCGACAAGAGCAATCATAAGACTATAATCAGGTGATATACAATGAATAAATTTCTGATAGAATATCTTTTGAATGAAAATCCAAGATACAGTGGAATCAATATTCCGGAATCCGAGCAGGAGCAGTTTCGTCTTTACAGAAGCCTTGTCAATATCCGTCCTGCTTTACCTATTGATCAGGAATATCTTGATATGGAAAATCAGTTCTTACAGGATATAACAAATCAAAAAGGCATTACTGATATTACCGATTTACAGCCAATTGAGAATAATATTTATCTTTGGCAGGGCGATATTACAACGCTGAAATGCGGAGCTATTGTCAATGCAGCAAACAGTGGAATGACTGGGTGTTATCAGCCTTGTCATAATTGTATTGACAACTGTATTCATACCTTTGCAGGCGTGAATTTAAGGCTTGAATGTGCAGAAATTATGCAGAAACAAGGGCATGATGAACCAACAGGTCAGGCAAAAATTACCTCTGCATATAACTTGCCCTGTGATTATGTGATTCACACTGTAGGTCCTATTGTACAAGGAAAGCTGACTGAAAAGCATTGTGAACTGCTTAGAAGCTGCTATAGATTCTGTCTGAAACTTGCTGTGAAAAATAACATTGACAGCATTGTATTTTGCTGCATTTCAACGGGAGTGTTCGGATTTCCAAAGCGTGAAGCATCAGAAATTGCTGTAGAAACAGTCAGAGAGTTTCTGAAAAATCATAGTATAAAGGTTATTTTCAATGTATTCGGAGATGATGATTATGAGATCTACAAAAGATTACTCGGCTGAAATTGAAAAGCTGAAACATGAAATAGAAACTGCTGATGCAATTGTCATCGGCGCAGGTGCAGGACTTTCCACGGCGGCAGGTTTTACCTATTCGGGCGAGAGGTTTCAAAAGCATTTTGCTGATTTCATTGAGAAATACGGCTTCAAAGATATGTACTCCGGTGGATTTTATCCCTTTGATACACCGGAGGAGCACTGGGCATACTGGTCGAGATACATCTATGTCAACCGCTATATGAACGTGGATAACGGCACTTATCGCCGACTTTTTGAACTTGTAAAGGACAAGGACTATTTTGTTATCACCACCAACGTTGACCATCAATTCCAGAAGGCAGGCTTTGACAAGAAACGTCTTTTCTATACACAGGGCGATTATGGACTGTTCCAATGCAGTGAGTCTTGCTATCAGGAAACGTGGGATAATGAGGATATGATCATTCCTATGCTTGATATGCAGGACGATATGAAAATACCAACAGAGCTTATTCCAAAATGTCCTCATTGCGGTAAATCCATGACTATGAATCTTCGTGCAGATGACAAGTTTGTGCAAGACAATGGCTGGTACAGAGCAGCTGAACGATATGAAAACTTCATTCGTACAAGAAGCAATCAACATATATTGTTTTTAGAACTGGGAGTGGGATATAACACACCAGTTATTATCAAGTACCCGTTCTGGAGAATGACAAAGCAAAATCCAAATGCTGTGTATGCCTGCCTGAATCACGGCGAAGCATATGCGCCAGATGAGATCAAGGACAAGAGCATTTGTGTTGATGGGGATATTTTTGAGTTGCTGAAAGAGATAACAGAATAAAATCGAATAATATGGAAAAATGGAACTCCGCATTTATGCAGAGTGCCAAATCATATAGTACTTTTATTTTAAACCTCAATCTTCGTTCCATTCTTAAACTCGAAAGTTAATCTGCCATCCTGAAATACCGTTACTTTATCAATAATTGCAATCCACAGTTTCTCGTCAAACTCTGCCAACAGTTCTTTGCACTGCGTAAGTTCCAAAATGAATCCGCCAATCAAATCACGCTTGGCAAGACGCTCCTCTTTTTGTTTCTGCAATGCCAGCGACTTAGTTTGCAGTTTTTCATACCGCTCCACAAACGCATTGTAATGTGAGTTATATTCATCCTGATTCTGAGCAGTCTGACTATTCTCCATAATATACTTTCGTGTCAGTTCTGCAACAATTTCCATTTCCTGAAGAATTGATTTCTGTTTTTCATCAATTTCTGAACAATCAGTCAGAATATCCTGCATCATCCGGCAATTTTCCAGAATTTCATCACGATTTTCAAACAGCTGATTACAGGCATCAAGGAATTTTGCTTTGATAGTATCTTCATACAAATGCGGTGTGTTACACTTGCACGCTCCATTAAATTTATGATTGCACCGCCATATCACTCGGCGGTATTTGCTTGTGGAATGCCACACCTTTGAACCATAATAATTTCCACAGTCACCGCATACAATTCTCGCTGCAAAAATACTCTTGCTGTTGTACTGTTTCCCTATTGATTTTCTACGCAGAAATTCAGCCTGCACCAGTTCAAATTCATCTGGAGAAATAATTGCCTCGTGGCTGTTTTCAATATAATACTACGTGAGTTCGACAAAAAAATCAATCAGCAAGACATAAGAATCCTTTTTTCATAACAGAAGTAGAACAAACAGAAGGTTTTTTAGGCAAAAAAGAATAAGCAGCCAAGGCAGAAACAAGGTTGACAAGGAAATTTGTCATACTACGATGTCTGGAATGTTCAATATTACAGATGTTTTTCAGAAAATCATTGACAGATTCAATCACAGTACGTTTGCGAAGCATCAGTCTCTCATGGAAATCCATCAGCTTATTTTTCATATTTTTCTTTGCTCTGGTGACAAGGGTAATATCTTTTTCCAGCAGTTTTTCAAACAACTTCTGAGAAATATATCCCCTGTCAGCAAAAAGTTTCCCAAATATTTCTTTTGTCAGTGAATCCATTACTTCTTCATTTCTGTCATCCACGTTGTCAGAAGTAAGGCAAAAAGACAAAATTTCCCCTTCATCATTGATAATCAGATGCAGTTTGAAGCTATAAAACCAACCCATAGAACTTTTTCCTATTTTGGCATATTCGCTGAATACACGATGCCCGTGGATTCTGTGGTTGTCACATACTTTGATTGGAGTGGAATCAATAGACCTGTTCGAAAACCTTGACAAGAGAAGAAAAAAGGAGTAAAATAGAAAAAA
>CAMWHN010000105.1 GCA_947174085.1 uncultured Ruminococcus sp. | reverse complement strand
AAATAGCATACAGCATGAAAATATATAAAAATAACAAAAAATTGTATTGACAACATCATAAAAAAATGGTATAATCACACCATACAATAAAGCGAACCCATGCGGACTGTATATTGCAAGTTGTATTAGGAATATGGCTGAAACATCGCCCCTCTAGTGCGTAAAATATACAAGGAGACAAGGATACTTCGCCTAAGGCATTTTTAAATGTCTATCTTAATTTTTTAAGTATTCCCAATCAAATGGGATAGAGGGTGTGTTACATCCATTTGTAGTAAACATGGTGTAAACCTGTTGAACAATAGAGAAGAATTTTAATAAAATATTGAATATATTTTCATATTTTTAATTTTTTTCATAACATAATTATAGCATGTATTATAAAAAAATGCAACAAAAAATTTTTTAAAAAAATTTTCAAAAAACGCTTGACAAGTTTGCCCAAATGGTGTATAATAGCGAAGTGTACTGTTTAATTTAATAAAAATAGTGCCTGTGAAAAAATTTTGAAAAAGGAGGAAATTCAATGCCAACGTTTAATCAACTTGTTCGCAAGGGCAGAAAAATGCAACAATCTAAGTCAACTGCTCCGGCACTCCAGAAAGGCTACAATGCCAAGAAGAAGGTTCAGATTGACCAAAGCGCACCGCAAAAGAGAGGCGTTTGCACAGTTGTTAAGACAACAACTCCAAAAAAGCCAAACTCTGCTATGCGTAAGATTGCCAGAGTAAAATTGACAAACGGTTATGAGGTAACATCTTATATTCCGGGTATCGGTCACAATCTGCAAGAACACAGCGTTGTTCTGATTCGTGGCGGACGTGTTAAGGATTTACCTGGTGTACGTTATCACATCATTCGTGGCGCACTGGACGCACAGGGTGTTGCTAACAGAAATCAAGCACGTTCTAAGTATGGTGCTAAGCGTCCAAAAGCAGGTAAGAAAAAATAATTTTGCCTGACTTGAAAAAAATTTTTTAAACTTGAATTTTAGATTACCACAGGACATTGTGGAGTTATATATAATATACCTCTGCATTGGTCTGACGTGCCGGAACGTTCCGGACGAGTACCTACGAATTCATGACATGTATTGTAATGTGAAGGAGGGAAGCGAAATGCCAAGAAGAGGTAATGTCGCAAAGCGTGATGTTCTTCAAGACCCAGTATATAATTCAAAACTGGTAACAAGATTAATTAATAATATCATGCTTGACGGTAAAAAAGGTGTTGCGCAGAAGATTGTTTACGGTGCATTTGAAATCGTCAACGAAAAGACTGGCAGAGATGCACTTGAAGTATTTGAAGAGGCTTTAGAAAATATTATGCCTCAACTCGAAGTAAAAGCCCGCCGTTTAGGTGGTGCAACGTATCAAGTACCAATGGAAGTACGTCCAGAAAGAAAACAAACGCTCGGTTTAAGATGGATTACAAAATATTCCAGAGAGCGTAATGAAAAGACCATGAAAGAAAGACTTGCAGGCGAAATTTTGGACGCACTTAATGGTACAGGCGGTTCTGTCAAGAAACGTGAAGATACTCACAAGATGGCAGAAGCAAACAAAGCGTTTGCTCACTACCGCTGGTAAGGAGGTCACGTTATGGCTACTAGAGATTGTTCACTGGAAAAAACCAGAAATATTGGTATTATGGCGCATATTGACGCTGGCAAAACAACTACTACAGAGCGTATTTTGTTCTATACAGGTGTCAATCATAAAATTGGCGAAACCCATGAGGGTGCTGCAACAATGGACTGGATGGCACAAGAACAGGAAAGAGGTATTACAATTACTTCTGCTGCGACAACAGCATATTGGGCTGGTCACAGAATTAATATTATTGATACCCCTGGACACGTTGACTTTACAGTAGAAGTAGAGCGTTCCTTGCGTGTATTAGATGGTTCTGTTACTGTTTTGTGTGCAAAGGGCGGTGTTGAGCCACAGTCTGAAACAGTTTGGAGACAAGCTGATAAATACCAAGTACCAAGAATGGCATATGTAAATAAAATGGATATCATGGGTGCAGATTTCTATCGAGTTGTGCAAATGATGAAAGACCGTTTGCATTGCAATGCTGTTCCGATTCAGTTGCCGATTGGGGCAGAAGAAACTTTCAAGGGCATTATTGACCTTGTAGAAATGAAAGCCTATGTATATTATGATGACTTGGGCAAAGATATTCGTGTGGAAGAAATTCCAGATGATATGAAAGAAAAAGCACAAGAATATCATGAATCTATGATTGAACATGTTGCAGAGCAAGATGAAGAATTAATGGAAAAATATTTCGCTGGTGAAGAACTCACAATTGAGGAAATTAAAAATTGCATTAGAAAATCTACACTTGCGAATACAATGGTTCCTGTTACTTGTGGTACTTCCTACAAGAACAAAGGCGTACAAAAATTATTAGATGCCATTGTAGATTATATGCCATCTCCGCTTGACGTTCCGGCTATCAAGGGTATTAATACAGATACTAACGAAGAAGAAGAAAGACCTTCTTCTGATGATGCGCCATTCGCAGCATTGGCATTCAAAATTGCAACTGATCCATTTGTTGGTAAATTAACATTCTTCCGTGTATATTCTGGTGTTTTAAATGCTGGTTCAGGTGTTTTAAATTCTACAAAAGACAAACACGAAAGAATCGGACGTATTGTGCAGATGCATGCAAACAGCCGTAAAGAACTTGAAAAAGTATATTCTGGTGATATTGCTGCCGCAATTGGTCTGAAACAAACAACAACTGGTGATACACTTTGTGATGAAAATCACCCAATTATTTTGGAATCCATGGAATTTCCAGAGCCTGTTATTAATTTGGCTATTGAACCAAAAACAAAAGCAGGTCAGGAAAAAATGGGTATTGCTCTTGCAAAATTAGCAGAAGAAGACCCAACTTTCAGAACATGGACAGATGAAGAAACTGGACAGACAATTATTGCCGGTATGGGCGAATTGCATTTAGATATTATCGTTGACAGATTGTTGCGTGAATTTAAAGTAGAAGCTGATGTTGGTGCGCCACAAGTTTCTTATAAAGAAACAATTAAAGGCAATGCTGATGTTGATTATAAATATAAGAAACAGTCTGGTGGTTCTGGTCAATACGGTCATGTTAAAATCCGTGTTGAGCCGAACGAATCTGGCAAGGGCTTTGAATTTAAAAATTCCGTTGTCGGCGGTTCTGTTCCAAAAGAATATATTCCGGCTGTTGAAGCAGGTGTAAAGGGCGCAATGCAGGCAGGTATTCTTGCCGGCTATCAAGTAGTTGACGTAAAGGTAGAATTATATGATGGTTCTTATCATGAAGTTGACTCTTCTGAAATGGCATTTAAAATTGCTGGCTCTATGGCATTCAAAGAAGCTATGCGTAAAGCAACCCCTGCTTTAATGGAACCTATTATGAAAGTTTCTGTCATTGCACCAGATGATTATTTAGGTAATGTAATTGGTGACTTGAGTTCTCGCCGTGGCGAAATTCTTGGTCAAGAAACTAGACCGGGTACAGTTCAGGTTGATGCGCTTGTACCATTGTCTGAAATGTTTGGTTATTCTAATAATTTGCGTTCTAATACACAGGGACGTGGTCAATATTCTATGGAACCTCATAGCTACAAAGAAGTACCAAAGAATATTGCAGAAGATATCATGACTTCCAGAAATAAAGGTTAATTTCAGAAAAAATTCAAAAATTTCGGCGAATTGCATAAATTAAACAAGTGTTTTTCAGAAAGAAATTTCTGAAAAGTACTTGCAATTCCGCTGGAAATATGTTATAATAAAATTATCTTGATACTGGAAACAGTAAGATAATACAAAAGTAATTCACTGAAGGAGGAAACTTCCAATGGCAAAACAAAAATTTGAGCGTAATAAGCCACACGTAAATATTGGTACTATCGGTCACGTTGACCACGGCAAAACTACGCTTACTGCTGCTATCACAAAAACTCTGGCTATGAAAGGTCAGGCTAAGTACGAAGCTTATGACATGATTGACAAAGCTCCTGAAGAAAGAGAACGTGGTATTACAATTAATACTGCTCACGTTGAGTATGAAACAGACAAGCGTCACTATGCACACGTTGACTGCCCAGGACACGCTGACTATGTAAAGAACATGATTACTGGTGCTGCACAGATGGACGGTGCAATTCTGGTAGTTGCTGCTTCTGATGGTCCTATGGCACAGACAAAAGAGCATATCTTGTTGGCTCGTCAAGTAGGTGTACCTGCAATTGTTGTATTCATGAACAAAGCTGACCAAGTTGACGATGAAGAATTACTCGAACTCGTTGAAATGGATATCCGTGATACACTGTCTTCTTATGAGTTCCCTGGTGATGATATTCCGATTATCAAAGGTTCTGCTCTGCAAGCTCTGGAAGCTCCAGATGATTTGAGCGACCCTGCTTATGCACCAATTATTGAACTCATGGACGCTGTAGACGAATATATTCCAACTCCTGAAAGAGACGATGCTAAGCCATTCTTAATGCCTATCGAAGACACAATGACAATTTCTGGTCGTGGTACTGTTGTAACAGGTCGTGTTGAAAGAGGTAAATTAAATACTGGTGAAGAAGTTGAAATCGTTGGTCTGAAAGAAGAATCTTCTAAGACTGTTGTTACAGGTCTGGAAATGTTCAGAAAGTCCCTCGATTATGCAGAAGCTGGTGACAACGTTGGTGCATTGCTCCGTGGTGTTCAGAGAAAAGATGTTGAAAGAGGACAAGTTCTCTGCAAACCAGGTTCTATTAAGCCACATACAAAATTCTCTGGTCAGGTTTACGTTTTGAAGAAAGAAGAAGGCGGCCGTCATACTCCATTCTTTAATAATTACAGACCACAGTTCTATTTCAGAACAACAGACGTTACAGGTACAATCACTCTGCCAGAGGGTACAGAAATGTGCCGTCCTGGTGATAACGTTGAAATGAGTGTTGAACTGATTACACCTATCGCTATTGAACAAAATTTGCGTTTCGCTATCCGTGAGGGTGGTAGAACAGTAGGTTCTGGCGTTGTTATCGCTGTAAACGAATAATTATAATTAATTATAATTTTAGCAAATTAAGAGAACAGGCTTGCCTGTTCTCTTGTTATTATGTTATGATTAAATTTAAATCTAGTAAAATTTCACAAAAAAAATCGTGAAATTGCACAAATATTAATTTTATATCTTGCAAGTAATGGCTCTGTATGATATAATCTAATTATATACTTATTATAATTTAGGAGGAACATGCATGTCTAAAAAAAGATTAACAAGTGGTATTATGGCAGCCGCAATGACAATGAACTGTTTGCTTGCAATGCCGTTTAATGTCTCTGCCGTAGACGCTGTAAGATACGAAGCAGAAGATGCAACCATTGCCGGTGTTGGTGAAAAAGCAACAGAAATAGCTGGTTATTCAGGCACAGGGTATGTAAATTTAACAGATAATGAACAAAGTCCTTTGCCGTCTGTTACATTCACAGTAAATGTAGCGGAAGCCGGAAGTTATGGCTTGACAATTGGTTATGCGACTGCATATGGCGCAAAACATATGGATATTGAAGTAAATGGAAATGTATTAGACAGCGTAGCTCTTGACGCATCAGATAGTTTTACAGAGATGACACTCAAAGCATCATTAAACGCTGGGGAAAATACTGTTAAATTAACTGCAAGTTGGGGCTGGATGCAGATGGACTATATTGAAATTGGCGATTATAAAGCTCCTGAACGTCCTGAAATTACAGCAAAGCAGACTGCACCTTGTGATAAAAATGCAACTGACAGTGCAAAACAGTTAATGACATATTTATCCAGTGTGTATGGTGAGCATATTTTGTCTGGTCAACAGGAAATTTACATGAATGGACCACATGATGTTGAACAAGAATTTAATTATATCGAAGAAAAAACAGGTAAATTGCCTGCAATTCGTGGTTTTGATTATGGTAATTTCACATGTCCGGCTTTTGGCAGTGATGATGGTTCTACAGAACGTGTGATTGCATGGGCAAAAAAAGGCGGTATCTGCACAGTATCATGGCATTTGAATGTTCCAACAGATTTTGCGTCTTATAAAATTGGCGATAGAATCGACTGGGCGCAAACAACATATTCAGAAAAAACTGATTTTTCACCAGAAAAAGCGGCTACTCCAGGTACAAAAGAAAATGAATATTATTTACAAGCATTAGATGCACTTGCAAAAGAATTTGCAACACTTCAAGAGTCAAATATTCCAATTCTTTTCCGTCCATTGCATGAAGCAGAAGGCGGTGGCGGTGAAAGTGGTTCTTGGTTCTGGTGGGGCAGAGAAGGTTCTAAGGCTTACAGACAGCTATGGCTTTATACATATCAGTATCTCACAGAAGAAAAAGGCATTCATAATTTAATTTGGGAATGGAATAGCTATGATTTCAGCACATCTGCAAACTGGTATCCTGGTGACGAATATGTAGATATTATTGGCTATGATAAATATAACTGTACTATTTATAATGCTGATGGTTCTTCTACTGTTGTTCATAACGATTCCGCTATTCCGGATATATTCTATAGTATCATGAATAGATATAATAATGCGAAAATGGTTGCTATGGCAGAATGTGACAGTTTTTCTACTTTGGAAAATTTAACAACAGAAAAAGCCGGTTGGTTATATTTCTTGCCTTGGTATGACGGCGGTAGTGATAATATTAATTTCTTGAGTAATCCACAATTTAATACGGAAGAAGATTTAATTACATTATATCAAAGTGATTATTGTATTACACTAGATGAACTTCCGAAATTTGCGGATATTACAATTGACCCTGACGCAACCAATACACCAGTTAATACACAGCCTACAGACCCAGAAGCAGGACATGCGATTATTAGCGAAGACCCTAAAACAGGTAATTTCAAGATTGATTTGCCTGAAGCTGCTGAAACAATTTATCTAGTAGTAGATTTAGCAGATGGTATTACTTATGCAAACGGCGGTTTAGGTGTATCTATTGAGTTAGACGGCAATTATTATTGGGCTAATGTGCAGTGGGAAGCAACTAAGAGTGGAGCTGTTGAATTAAATTTAGCAGATAAATTATATAATATTACACTTGAAAATGAAGAAGTAACTGACAAGGCTATTATTGATGCTATCAAGAATAAACTGAAAGAGCAGAAATCTTTTGAAGGGCAAATATGGTATGCCGGAGCAGGTGAAGATGCAGCAGATACTTCTGGTGTTAAAATTACAGATGCTTACATTAAGAAAACTGGCGATACAGATCCAACAGAACCA
>CAMWHN010000104.1 GCA_947174085.1 uncultured Ruminococcus sp. | reverse complement strand
AGCTTCAAGAGAACAAGCAAAGTCTGTGCAAGCTTCAAGAGAACAAGCAAAGTCTATGCAAGCTCCAAAAGAACAAGCAAAACCTGTACAACAACAACAAAATAATAATAATAATAATAATAAAAAGCACCGTGACGAAAAGCGCAAAAAAACACCTCAAGTACATGGCGAAAAAACTCGTCTTGGTGGTGTTATGAGTGCAGAACGTACGGAAACTTCTGAAAAACGCCGTATTGTAGACACTAGGGGCAGTTATATCGAAAAAGATAAATATAACGAACGTTATGAAGAAATGGCATCTACTGACAAAAGAAAAGATAATTATTCTACTAAAAAACAAAAAATCAGTCAGAAATCTGCACAGCGTAACAAGAAAAATAATAGCAGAAAACAAGAAACAGAAACACAAAGACTTGCTCGTCTGGAATTAGAACGTGCCAGAAAACAGCAATTAAAAGTAAAAATTCCTGATATGATTCAGGTTGGTGAACTCGCAAGCCGTTTGAAAGTCAATGTTTCTAAAGTGATTGGAAAGCTCATGGGACTTGGCATTATGGCTAGCATTAACGAAGAAATTGATTTTGATACAGCAAGTATTGTTTCTGAAGAACTCGGCGCAAAAGTAGAAAAAGAAGTTATCATGACAATTGAAGAGCGTCTCATCGAATCCGAAGAAGTTGACGAAGAAAATCAACAGGAACGTCCTCCAGTTGTTGTGGTTATGGGACATGTAGACCATGGTAAAACTTCAATTCTGGACAGAATCCGTCATGCAAATGTTACTGCTTCTGAAGCAGGAGGGATTACACAGCATATTGGTGCTTATCAAGTAAAATTCAATAAGCAAGTAATTACATTCTTAGATACTCCCGGTCATGAAGCCTTTACTTCTATGAGAGCAAGAGGCGCAAATATTACAGATATTGCTGTATTAGTTGTTGCCGCCGATGATGGGATTATGCCACAGACAGTAGAATCTATTAATCATGCAAAAGCTGCTGGTGTTTCTGTAATCGTAGCAATTAATAAAATGGACAAGGAAGCTGCTAATCCTGATAGAGTTCTGCAACAATTAACAGAATATGGTCTTGTTTGTGAAGAATGGGGCGGTGATACGATTTGTATTCCTGTTTCTGCAAAAACCGGTGACGGCATTGATGAACTTTTGGAAAACATTTTGCTTGTTGCAGAAGTCAAAGAATTAACTGCAAATCCAGACAGACTTGCCAAAGGTACTGTTATAGAAGCTCGTCTTGACAAAGGCAGAGGACCTATTGCAACATTGCTTGTTCAAAAAGGTACACTTCATACAGGAGATATTATCATTGCAGGTACTTCTGTTGGTAAAGTCCGTGTCATGACAAATTATCAGGGTGAAACTGTAAAAACAGCAGGGCCATCTGTACCAGTTGAAATTACTGGTCTTGATGAAGTCCCAAGTGCAGGTGATATTTTTGATGCTGTAGAAGATGAACGTCTTGCAAAAGAACTAGTAGAACAAAGAAAACATGAAGCCAAAGAAGCTTTATTCCAGAATACAGGACATAAACTTACACTAGATAATTTATTTAGTCAAATTGCAGAGGGCGAAACCAAAGAATTGCCAGTTATTGTAAAAGCTGACGTACAAGGCAGTGCAGAAGCTGTCAAGACTTCTCTTGAAAAATTATCTAATGACGAAGTCCGTGTAAAAGTCATTCATAGTGCAGTTGGTGCTGTCAAAGAAAGTGACGTTATGCTTGCTAATGCATCTAATGCAATTATTGTCGGCTTTAATGTCAGACCTGATAATGGAGCTGCTGAAAGTGCTGCTCGTGATGGCGTAGATATTAGATTATATAGAATTATTTATGATGCGATTGAAGAAATTACAACAGCTATGAAAGGTATGCTTGCGCCTAAGTTTAGAGAAGTAATTTTAGGCAAAGCTGAAGTGAGACAGTTATTTAAAATTTCCAGTGTTGGTACAGTTGCCGGCAGTTATGTTTTAGAAGGCAAATTAACAAGACAGTGCCAGATTAGAATTGTCCGTGATGGAATTATTATTGCTGATGACCATATTGCAGGCTTACAAAGAATGAAAGACTCTGTAAAAGAAGTTGCTAGCGGTTATGAATGCGGTATCAGTCTCGAAAAATTCAATGATATTAAAACAGGTGATATTTTTGAAGCCTATATCATGGAAGAATACCAACCGGATTAAATTATAATTTTTTCAGAAAAATAGCATATCACATGTGGCAAGTATCATAATAAATTCTCACAGAAAGGAAGAAAATTCATTATGCCAAGTTTTAAAAACAGTCGTATGTCCGAAGATATTCATAGAGAATTACCAGATATTTTCAGACAAGTAAAAGACCCGAGAGTTAGCAATATGCTATCTGTTGTGCGTGTGGAACTTGCCGGAGACGGTTCACATTGTAAAGTATATATTTCTAGTCTGTTAGGCATGGAAGATACAAAGCAATCTGTGAAAGGCTTACAAAGTGCATCTGGATTTATTCGCCGTGAATTATTTGCAAGATTAAAAATGCGCAAAAGTCCGGAATTACATTTTATTGCAGATGATTCTATTGCAAGAGGTGCAGAAATTACAAATAAACTTGAAAAAATTATCTCTGCGGAGGGCGAAACGCATGAATAAAATAACAATTCAAGAAACTGCGGAATTTCTTACAAACTGTGAAGATGTATATATTTTAATTCACAGAAGCCCTGACGGTGATTGTGTCGGGGCAGGATATTCCCTACAGGCAGTTTTAAAATTATTGGGCAAACGTGCTAAAGTACTTTGTGCTGATAATATTCCAGAACGATTTGATTTTTTAAAACCAGAAAAATCGGAAAAACTGGAAGAAGATTTTACAGCGAAAACTATTATTTCTGTAGATGTCGCTGATACGAAATTATTAGGTAATTTAGAAAAAGTTTATTCTGATAAGATTCAGCTTTGTATTGACCATCATGTTTCTAATAAATTTTATGCTGAAAAAACTTTACTGGAAGAAAATGCCTCTGCTGCCTGTGAAATATTATATAAATTATATCGCTATATGAATATTAATTTTACAGAACAAATTGCAAAATGTTTATTTACAGGTATGTCTACAGATACAGGCTGTTTTAAATTTGAAAATACAACACCAGAAACGCATATTTTTACGGCAGAGCTAATGCGTGAATTTCCTAATATCAGATATGGCTTAATTAATCGTCAAATGTTTGATGTGAAAAGTCCGTCCAGAATTAAAGCTGAAATGCTCATGCTTAGCCAAATGGAATATTATTTTCATAATCAATGCACGATTGTTTGGGCAACGTTAGAATTATGCCAAAAATATCATGTTGACGAAAAAGATATGGAAGGTTTAACAAGTTTATCTTTACAGCCGGAAGGTGTAGAAGTTGGCATTACATTTCGGGAACGTGAGCCTAATGTTTTTAAAGTTTCTATGCGCTCTGCAAAAGACGTAAATGTCTCGGAACTTTGTCAGATTTTGGGCGGTGGCGGTCATGTGAAAGCCGCTGGCTGTTTATTAAAAGGCTCTCCAGATGAAGTTAGAAAAAAAGTCTTGCAAGTGGTGGAAAAAGCATTATGAATAGCAATTTAAATGGCATTCTCTGTGTGGATAAGCCTGTGGGATTTACGTCTTTTGATGTCATTGCGAAATTAAGAGGCATTCTAAAAATGAAACGTCTGGGACATGCCGGAACGCTTGACCCTATGGCAACTGGTGTATTACCTGTATTTGTAGGCTATGCAACTAAAGCTTGCGGTATTTTGCCAAATGAAGATAAAAAATATATTGCAGAATTTCAACTTGGTAAAGTTTCTGATACACAAGATAGTACTGGAAAAATTCTTGAAATAAATAATTTTTCAGGTATTACAGAGCAAGATATTTTAAATTCTATTCCTACTGGTGAAATTATGCAAATTCCGCCTATGTATTCAGCCGTTTCTGTGAACGGCAAAAGACTTTATGAATTGGCTCGTGAGGGAAAGGAAATTGAACGTCAGGCAAGAGCTGTTTTTATTAAATTCATTTCTTGTGTAAATTTCAATTCCGAAACTGGCACAGGCATATTAGAAATTCATTGCGGAAAAGGGACTTATGTCAGAACGCTCATTCATGATATGGGGCAAAGGCTCGGCTGTGGCGCAGTTATGACAAATTTAAGACGTTCTTTTGCAAGCGGTTTTGATTTAAATTCTTGTTATTCACTGGAAGAAATTCAAGAATTTGCTGATAAAAATAATATTTCTAATATTATTATCCCAATTGAAAAAGCATTCAGCTCCTTGCCTGTAATAAATTTAAATGAAAAACAAACAAAGCTTTATCGCAATGGTGTAAAATTAGATTTGTCGCAGTTTGCTATAAAATTTAAATCCACACAGCAATATGCTGTTTACGGCATAGATGGCTTTCTTGGAACAGCTCTGCCTGATTTGGAACAGAATTGCTTGCGTATTGAACGCAATTTATGTGAACCGAAATGAGGTGCATTATGCAAAAAACTTCTGTTGCATTAGGATTATTTGACGGTGTACACCTCGGACATAGAGCTGTTTTGCAAGAAGCGAAAAAATCTAATTTCACACCAGTTGTATTTACATTTCCGGCAGAAACGGCTGTTAGAAAAAATTCTGGTGGTTATATTTATTCCAGTCATACCAGAAATTTTATTTTAAAACATGATTTTGATTTTCAAGTGGCTTGCATGGATTTTGAACAGCTCCGGAATTTATCCGGTGAAGCATTTGCAGAAAAAATTTTATGTCAGGAATTACATGCAAGTCATGTCACTTGTGGCTATGATTTTAAATTTGGCTGTCATGCGTCTTGTAATGTAGAAGATTTAAAAAATTTCGGAAAAAAATTTCATTTTACTGTAAAGCTTGTCAATCATGTCAAGCAAGATAAGCAAATTATTTCTTCTACAGAAATTAGAAAATTATTGCTTGCTGGTCAAATCGAAAAGGCGAATGCATTTCTAGGTGCGCCATATGTAATTTTAGAAAAAGTTTCTCATGGCGTACAACTTGGCAGAACTATCGGCTTTCCTACAGTAAATCAAGTATTTCATGAAAATCAGCTTGTGCCGAAATTTGGTGTCTATGCGTCTCAAACAATTACACCTGACGGAAAATATTTTTGTTCTATTACTAATATTGGCATCAAACCGACTGTAAATTATAACGGCTTGCCTTTAGCTGAAACTTATATCAAAAATTTTTCTGGTGATTTATATGATAAAAATCTGCAAGTAAGATTATTAAAATTTATTCGTCCTGAAATGAAATTTGATTCTGTACAGGCTTTAACAAATCAAATGCAGGAAGATTTGAAATTTTGTTTTTAATTTTCTGATTTTCTATTGTTTGTCACATGCTTGACACATAGTTATATTATATTATAATATAGCATGGCATGTAAATTATTATTATTTATCATGAATCCCGAAAGGAAGTGATGTAATTCATGATTGAAGTCAAAAATCTGACAAAACATTACGGCGATAAAAAAGCTGTAAATGATATTAGCTTTACAGTAAATGACGGTGAAATTTTAGGTTTTCTAGGGCCTAACGGTGCAGGGAAATCTACAACTATGAATATGCTGACAGGTTATATTTCTTCCACATCTGGACAAGCATTAATTAACGGTGTAGATATTCTGGAAGACCCGATTAAAGCAAAATCTTTTATTGGTTATTTACCAGAAATCCCGCCGTTATATGTTGACATGACAGTATATGCTTATTTGAATTTTATGTTTGATTTAAAAAAATGCAAGTTGCCTAGACGTTCGCATTTGAAAGATGTCATGACACTCTGTAAAATTATTGATGTTGAAAATAGATTAATTAAAAATTTATCAAAAGGCTATAAACAGCGTGTAGGCTTGGCACAGGCTTTAATTAATAATCCGCCTGTGTTAATTCTGGACGAGCCAACAGTTGGACTTGACCCAAAGCAAATTATTGAAATCAGGACGTTAATTAAACGTCTTGGCAAAAATCATACGGTTATTTTATCTTCGCATATTTTATCTGAAATTCAAGCTGTTTGTGATAGAGTGATTATTATTAATCATGGTGTGATTTCAGCCGATGATACAGCAACGAATTTATCTAATAAAGTTAGTACTGACCATAGAATTATTGCCAGAATTGATGGGCAAAAAGCAGAAGTATTACAAGCAATTCGTGCAATAAAGGGCATTAAATATGTTCGTGCAGACATGGAACGTGAGAAAAATATTTATGATTTTGAAATTGAGGCAGAACCCGGAATTGATATTCGACGTGATATTAATAAAATCGCAAGAGAACATAACTGGGATATTTTATTATTGAAAACCATGGAAATGACACTGGAAGATATTTTCTTAAAAATTACAATGGGTGAAACAGTGCAAATGAAAGGAGAGGAAAAATAATGGGTGCTATTTATCGGCGAGAAGTTGGTGCTTTTTTTTCATCTAGCATTGCTTATATTTTTCTGGCAGTATTTTATATTTTTTCTGGATTTTTCTTTACACTGAATAATATTGCCGTTGGTTCTACAAATTTATCAGGCGTGTTTTCAACATTGTTTTTTATTAGTATTTTTTTAATTCCCATTTTGACAATGCGTTTGTTCAGTGAAGAAAAAAAACAACGAACAGAACAGGGTTTATTAACAGCTCCAGTTTCTTTGAATGGCATTGTATTAGGCAAATATTTTGCAGCATTGACTATTTTTGTGATTGCAGTTAGTATTATATTTATTTACGGCTTTATTTTAAGCTTATATGGCACAGTCGCTTGGCTGACTTTATTTGCAAATTATTTAGCTATTATTTTAGTTGGTTCGGCATTTATTGCAGTTGGTTTATTTATTTCTTCTCTAACAGAAAATCAACTTGTAGCAGCGATTGGCGGTATTGTATGTTTGGCTATGTTATTTTTAATTGATGTAGTAGCATCTTTTGTGAAAATAGACTGGCTACAGAGTTTATTATATGACTTGTCTTTTTATACAAGATATTATGAATTTACATGTGGCATTTTTAATCTTTCCAGTGTATTATTTTATTTAAGTACAGCCGTATTATTTAATTTTTTCACTGTGAGAGTATTTGAAAAACGCCGTTGGAGCTAAGAAAGGAGCAGGATTATGGCTGATTTAGAAAATCAAAATCAATCAGAAACTCCTGTTTCTGATAATAAAAAATCAAAAAAGTCAATTAATTTAGCCAGACGTAAAAAATTAAAATACGGCAGTGTGGCAACAGCAATTACTTGTACAGTGATAGCAGTAGTTGTATTATTAAATATTCTAGTC
>CAMWHN010000103.1 GCA_947174085.1 uncultured Ruminococcus sp. | reverse complement strand
TCTGTAAACAGTACTGAAACAAATTTTTACAAATTAGATAAAAATGCGAAAAATTCTACCTCAAAAAAGTGAAAAACCACGATTTTTTCACAAATAAAATCATTTTCAAAAAAATTTGACAAATCGCTACAAATTATGCTATAATAAAGCTAAGGTTTCGGCACGACCTAATGCTGTCGTTAATGGATACAACAGTATCTTTGGCAGTAAATTCTTATAGAACTAAATCAGTCTTATATTCTTTCGAGAATATCTGGAAATTTAGCAACATAAGAACCATACGTTTTTGATGGCAAACAACCTGTATTTTAATACATTAAAGAAGATTTCGCCCTCGTGCGTGTGGGTGTTAGAGGTATCAATTTAGGAGGTGTGTTATTTTGGCGTACTTTGTATTACAACTTCACTTGAAAACAGAAATATATCAGGAAACTATTCTGCATAAACGTTTTGAGATAGGCAGACAAATTTATAATGCGATTGTTAATATAACGCAAAAATGTTATAATGAAATGATTAACCAAAATCAGCAAGAAATCCCCTACTTCTAAGCGAACAAAGTGAGTGAAAGTGGGGGATTTCTTGCGCTGATTGTGATGAGGTTGACAAAAAATAAAAAAAGTGGTATCATAAGATTAAGAAGAGATTGTGAAAGAGGTGAACAGCAATGACAAACAAGGCATATAAATTCAGAATATACCCCAATGCAGACCAGAAAGCCTTGCTTGCCAAAACGTTTGGTTGTGTCAGATTTATTTATAACAAAATGCTGTCTGATAAAATTAATTATTACAAGGAATATAAACAAAAACTGAACAATACACCTGCACAGTACAAAATAGAATTTGAATTTCTGAAAGAAGTTGACAGTCTTGCGCTTTGCAATGCACAACAGAATCTGCAAAAAGCCTTTACCAATTTTTTTACCAATCCCAAAAGCGGATTTCCAAAATTCAAAAGTAAGCATAAAAACAGAAAAAGTTATACAACTAACAATCAGAAAGGAAGTATTACTTTAGAAAATGGTATTCTAAAACTTCCTAAGTTTGCAGAACCGGTAAAAGTAAGACAACACAGGAAAATTCCGGAGAACTATAAAATAAAATCTGTAACAATCAGTCAGACACCAAGCGGAAACTATTATGCTAGTATTCTGTTCGAGTACGAAAACCAAGTACCGGAACAGGAATTGCATACGTTTCTAGGTCTTGACTTTTCTATGCACGGACTTTACAAGGACAGTAATGGAAATGAGCCGTGTTATCCAAGATATTACAGGCAGGCTGAAAAACGTCTGAAACAGGAACAGCGTAAATTGTCACTTATGAAGAAAGGCTCAAATAATCGAAATAAACAGCGTATCAAAGTTGCAAAGCTCCATGAAAAAACTGCGAATCAAAGAAAAGATTTTCTGCATAAACTTTCAAGGCAGATAGCCAATGCCTATGATTGTGTCTGTATTGAAAATCTTGATATGAAAGCGATGTCACAATCTCTGCATTTTGGCAAATCTGTTGCTGATAACGGCTGGGGTATGTTTACTACATTTCTGCAATATAAACTCGAAGAACTTGGTAAAAAATTTGTCAAAGTCGACAGATTTTTTGCAAGCAGTCAGCTTTGTTCCTGCTGTAGCTATAAAAACACGGAAACAAAAAATCTCAGTATTCGTGCGTGGAATTGTCCAAATTGCGGAACACATCACAACAGAGATGTAAATGCTGCAATCAATATCAGAAACGAGGGTATGCGGTTAGTTTCCGCATAACCTATCAATAAAAACCGTAGGGCATACGGAGTTAGCTCGCTTATGCTTAGTACATTAGTGCTATCGAACGAGAACCGATTGCTTGCTTTTGCAAGAGGAAGTCCCTGTCTCTATGCCGTCAGGCATAGGCGGGGGAGGATGTCACGTAGCATTGCAATTTAATTTAACATCATAAAGAGGTGATTGCGATTTGCCGAAATTTTCTTTTCAGCATAAAACTTCTGAAAAATTCTATTATTTCCGTGGCAAATTTTTAAGATTTTTAATGCATGCACTATTACATATTAGATTATTAATCCGTTGGATAGTATTAGCTATGATACTAGGCTTAATATTAGGCTTTGTCGGTGCTGAATTTGTCAAAAGTATTAACTGGAGTACAGAATTTAGAAATACGCATGTCTGGTGTTATGCATTATTGCCTTTGGGCGGAATTTTAATTACATGGCTTTACCGAATCACGCATGATAAACATGACAAAGGGACTAACATGGTGTTAGCCTCTTTGCGTTCAGAAGCACAGCTCCCGATGCAAATGGCACCTTTAATTTTTATTTCCACAATTATTACACATTTTTGTGGCGGAAGTGCCGGACGTGAGGGCGCAGCCTTACAGCTTGGGGGCGGATTGGGAAATATTTTAGCTAGATTTGTAAAAATCCGTGAAAAAGATAAGCATATTTTAATCATGAGTGGCATGAGTGCGGCATTTTCAGCAATTTTCCGTACACCTGTTGCCGCTTCAATTTTTGCCATGGAAGTCGGCTGTGTGGGTACTATGCAATATGCTTCGCTTGTGCCTTGTGTGATATCTTCGTTGACAGCGTCTTATATTGCGAGTAAACTAGGATTGCCGACAGAATCTTATGAAGTGAATCCAGCTCCGGAACTTTCACCCGTTACCGCATTACAGATTTTAGTATTAGGCATATTCTGTGCAGGATTAAGTATTATATTTTGTATTATTCTGCATAAAACAGAACATATTATGAAACATGTAATAAAAAATGCCTATTTTAGAATTTTAATTGCAAGTATCCTATTAATTTTATTAGGCTTGCTGTTCCAGACAACAGATTTTTATGGCACAGGCGGTTCTATTATTAACAAAGCCATTCAAGGTGAAACTATCTGGTATGCATTTTTATTAAAAATGCTGTTTACAGCAATTACATTAGGCGGAGGATTCAAAGGCGGTGAGATTGTGCCGTCATTCTTTGTCGGTGCAACGTTTGGCTGTTTATTTGGGCAGATGATTCATGTTTCACCGTCATTATGTGCCGCTGTCGGCATGATAGCTCTATTCTGTGGTGTGACAAACTGTCCGCTTGCGTCTCTGTTTATTTCAGCAGAATTATTTGGATTAAGCTATGTGCCATATTGTTTACTTGTAATTGCCGTAAGTTATTTATTATCTGGCTACTATGGCTTATACAAAGAACAGCAATTTTATTATTCTAAATTCACAGACGAGCATATTCATCATAAAACCAGAGATTAAAATTAAAAAACAGGAGAATTATTTCATGATAAAAGGCATTATTTTTGACATGGACGGCTTAATGTTAGACACTGAAAAATTACTTGCAAAATACTGGATACAAGCAAGTCAGGAATTTGGATTTCCCATGCAATTAGAGCATGTGTTAGGTATTCGCAGTTTATCAGCGATTTATGCAAAGCCGAAATTACAGGCTATTTTTGGAGAAAATTTTAATTATGAACAAATCAGAGCCAGACGGCGAGAATTAACAGCACAGCATTTAGAAACATATGGCATTGAAAAAAAAGCCGGATTAGATAAATTATTAATTTATTTATCTAAAAATCATTATAAAATAGCTGTTGCCACAGCGACTGACCGTGAGAGAACAGAATTATATTTAAAAAAAATTCAAGTCTATAATTATTTTAATATATTTATTTGTGGCGACATGGTGAAAAAAGGCAAGCCCGACCCTGAAATTTATCTTACTGCTTGTCGTGAATTAAATTTATTGCCTGAACAATGCATTGCTTTAGAAGATTCTCCCAACGGCATTTTATCAGCATTTCAAGCAGGTTGCAAGCCTGTTATGATTCCGGATTTGTCACAGCCTGACGAAAATTTAAAAACAAAATTATATGCTTGTTTACCTGATTTATCTTGTGTGATTGATTTACTAGAAAGGAATTAATTTATTATGGAACATCTCAAAAAAGAATTAAAATTTAATCAATTTGACATTCCAGCAATTTATTATTTTGAAGCAGGAAATTATTTCACAGGCAGTAAAAAAACACTTAATTTTAAAATTACACCTGAAAAAGAAAATTTAGTCATTCAAATCTGGCATGGGTTTCTTTGTTCTGAACTTGCCGAAATAGAACAAACACAAACTTTTGAACTATCAGAATCAGGACATCAGGCTTTGCTAAATTGGCTGACAGATATTTATGATAATACTACAAAAAACAGGAGCTGATAAGAGCGATACTCATATAGAAGTAATGCCCGCAAGTAGTTTTTTAACTGCTTTCGGGCTTATTTTAATTATTTGTTTATTCGTATAAATCAGAATTTGTGTTGCTATTTATTATTGGACTGACTTCATTTGTAAATGTTGATTTAGTTTCAAAGCCGAAAACATATAAGCAATATTCAAATTCTCCGCTTATAGGGTGTGGATATGCATCGTAAGAATACCCCAATCCACTAAAGTGAGTCTTGTCCTTGTTCTTAATACAAAATATAGGCGAATGCTCAAGACAAGCAATTGTAAACCAATCAATAACAAAGATACCAATCCACAATAACAACATAATAATCACTATTTTAATTGCTTTTTTTCGAGCCAATGCATATCACTCCTTTATTTTACTAATATTATATATCAAAAAACTGTTATGTCAATAGAAAAGCCATAGTATTTTGAACTTATAATCAAAAATACTATGGCTAAAAATTTCTATATGAGTATCGACTTTATAGCCCCTGTTTTTTAATTAAGCCTCTTCGTCTAGCAAATACACTCTATGTTTTAATTCATTTTTAATCGTTTCTGGTAATTCATACACTTGACGATAGCCGTCAATATTAATAATTAATTGTGCTATATCACCATCTATAAACATTGACATGCCATATACATAAATTTCTTCTTGATTTTCAAGAATTAATTTTTTACCCTCTTTGCCATAGGCTTCCTCATCATAGAAAATATCTACATAGATTCCGTTCTGTTGTGCGGAATATTCTTCTGCACTATCGGCAATATCTTGGATTTTATTATCTAAATTTAAAAATTTTTCTGCACATTCAACAAAGCTTTTTCCCTCGGGTAAATCAACCATATTTCCCAAATAGCAAGTTGTTAATACAAAATCATTTGCAGTCGTAATTGTATTATAATTATCTTGTTCTGGAATTTGTTCTGTAATAGGTTCTGTTACTGGAATATCTGCACGGTCAACATATTCTGGAATCATGTTAAAATTTTTCGCATTTGTTACTAAATTTTGAAATTCTATTCTATAATCATCTTGTATATCTGTTTTCCCCAATAAATCCATAATTTCCGTATAACTGGAAGTCCCTGCATAAGAACTATTTCTTAATAACATGCCAAATTCTGCAACAGCTCCTGCAAATGCAAGATTTTTGCTAATTTGTTCTGTCTGACTGCCTGAAACAGTAATTTCATATTCTTTTAATAAACTCTGGTCGCCGTTTGGTTCTTTGTAACGCATGGATAATTTCATAAAATTATCTGATTCTTGTGATGCAGTCGGAACAATTTCATATAAAGCCGTCACACAATGTCCTGAGCCAATTTCCCCTGCATCTACTTGGTCATTATTAAAATCTTCATTCGCAAGTACTCTGTTTTCATAGCCAATTAATCGATAGCTTTGTACAGTTTCTGGTGCAAATTCTAATTGCAATTTCACATCTTTTGCGACTGTATAAAGCATACTGCACATTTCATTTACAAGTACTTTTTTTGCCTCTAATTCACTGTCAATATAGGCATAATTACCATTGCCGTTATCAGCTAATGCTTCTAAACGTGCATCTTTTAAATTTCCTGAACCAAAGCCAAATACGGATAAATTTACGCCTGATTCACGTTTTTCTTCTACCAAAGCTGTTAATTCTTCTGCACTGGATAACCCAACATTTAAATCCCCATCTGTTGCTAGCAATACTCGATTATTACCACCATCTATAAAATATTTCTGAGCAATTTCATAAGCTTTTATAATGCCTGCACCGCCAGCAGTCGCACCGCCAGCAGTTAATTTATTAATTGCCTTTGTAATTTTTTCAGTTTTATCTCCTGAAACACCCTCTAATATCACAGCTTCACGTCCTGCATAAGTCACAATAGAAACTCTATCATTTTCGTTTAGATTTTCCGCAAGCATATTAATCGCTTTCTGAACAAGTCCTAATCTGTCATCGCCATTCATAGAACCGCTGACATCAACTAAAAATACTAAATTAATTGGCGGTCTTTGTTCCAACTCAATTTTATCAGCCTGTAAGCCAATTAAAAATAATTGATTATTTTCATTCCAAGGGCAGTGATACAATTCTGTTGTCACTGAGAATGGCGAATCATCTTGCGGAGATGGATAATCATAGCTGAAATAATTAATCATTTCTTCAATGCGTACTGCATTTTCTGGAATACTTGTATAACCGTTTTGAATCATACGTCTAATATTAGAATAAGACGCTGTATCAACATCAATGGAAAACGTACTAACAGATTCTTCACTGGTATTCACAAAACTATTTTCAATAATTTGTGCATATTCTTCTGAATTTTGAAGCTCCATATCAGGTACATTTTCTTCAGCAAGACCATCTTCATCAGCTGTCATATTATTATCAGCATGAATTTGCTGTGGTACAGCATTTTCATAGTTCATATGACTACCATCATTTTTTGCACCACACGATGCATAAAATACAGCTGTTAAAACAACTGTCATAAATAATGCTGTTTTTCTGAATTTTTTCATAAAAATTAATCCTCCTAATTATATATTTTGCCATTTCTGAACTAAAATTGCAATTGCTGTATCTCCTGTCAGATACATTCTGTCATAAAAATAATCATCTTTGCCATAACTATCATATAGAATCGCTTCACAATCTGCATTTTCAGACATGACACTTTGCCAACCGTTGTGAAAAATAATTTGATTATCCTGTGTTTTTTCAATCTGTGGCGCACATGTATAAGAAAGCTCCCAACTAGAATGATTTTGATAAATCGGCAATACATATTCATGATTTTTTTCTAAAATATAAGCCGAATTTGTCATAACAATTATTTCTTGTTCGTCAAGACTTCCACCATAGACATCAATAATTTTCAGAATATACTGCATAGCACCAGTTTTTTCATCTTGGAAGCCATTCAATACTTGTACATCAACAAATAATTCTGTTTTGGCAAGCACGTCTGATTCGTTAAAATATTCGTCCTGTACGCCTAATTTAGACAAATCAACAGAATTTTTTAAATCTTGATTCGTAAGCACAGCCAAATCTTTATAATATAAAATTTTCTGTTCTTCTTGTTTTTTTTCTGGCATAATATTTGTTTTTACACTATCATCA
>CAMWHN010000102.1 GCA_947174085.1 uncultured Ruminococcus sp. | reverse complement strand
CTCCTAATAATTATATTTTTGTAATATCAATTAATTCTACATCGTCAATCGTTTTTTCTGATAATAATACATTAGCAAGTGCATTCGCTGTGTCAACTGCTGTGAGAGAACAAATAGAACGTTCTACAGACTTACGGCGCATTTTCACGCTATCACGAGCCGGCATTCGTCCTTTTGCAGAAGTTGAAATCATATAATGAATTTTACCACTTTCTAGCAAATCCATTGTATTCGGACTACCTTCGGAAATTTTTCTGACAGTATTAGTCGCAATCATATTGCGATTTAAATAACTTGCCGTGCCACTAGTCGCATATAATTCAAATCCCATGCGAGAAAATTTATCTGCAATGCGAATCATTTCTTTTTTCTCACTGTCACGCACAGAAATTAATACGCCACCTTCACGCTTTAAGTCATACCCTGCGGCGACAAGTCCTTTTAATAACGCATCTTCAAAGTTTCTGCCAATGCCCAAACATTCGCCAGTAGATTTCATTTCTGGACCTAACATAGTGTCCACATCTTGCAATTTTTCAAAACTAAATACAGGAACTTTCACAGCAACATAATCGCCTACTGGGTGCAAGCCTGTTTCATAGCCTAAATCTTTCAATGTTGCACCGAACATAATTTTAGTCGCAATATCTACCATAGGAATACCAGTCACTTTGCTAATATAAGGCACAGTTCTGGAAGAACGTGGATTCACTTCAATTACATAAACTTCCCCACGATAGACAACATATTGAATATTAACTAATCCGATAACTTCTAAAGCCAATGCCAAACGCTTAGTATATTCTATAATAGTTTCACGAATTTTTTTAGATAAATTCTGTGCCGGATAAACAGAAATCGAATCTCCTGAATGCACGCCAGCACGTTCTACATGTTCCATAATACCGGGGATTAGAAAATCTTTGCCATCACAAATTGCATCTACTTCGACTTCAGTACCCATCATATATTTATCAATCAAAACAGGATTTTCAATCATATGAGAAGTAATAATCCCCATATATTCAATAACATCTTGTTCAGAATGTGCAATAATCATATTTTGTCCGCCTAACACATAAGACGGTCTTAACAAAACCGGATAGCCTAATTTATTGGCAACTTTAATAGCTTCTTTTGTTGTCATGACAGTAAAGCCTTCGGGTCTGGGAATCCTGCATTTTTCAAGTAATTCGTCAAAACGTTCTCTATCTTCGGCAGCGTCAATATTATCTGCTGATGTTCCCAGAATTTTCACACCACTGTCAGCTAAATGCCGAGTTAATTTAATTGCTGTCTGTCCACCAAACTGAACGACAACGCCATAAGGCTTTTCAGTTGCAATAATATTATCCACATCTTCGGAGGTTAATGGGTCAAAATATAATCTATCGCCTGTATCAAAATCAGTAGAAACAGTTTCCGGATTATTATTACAAATCACTGCTTCATAGCCTAATTCTTTCAAAGTCCAAACACAATGTACAGAACAATAATCAAATTCAATGCCTTGACCGATTCTAATAGGACCAGAACCAAAAACAATTACTTTTTTCTTTCCGGAATTTTTGCGTTGAATAAATTGCTCCGCTTCGTTTTCGTCATCATAAGTTGCATAAAAATAAGGTGTTTCAGCTTTAAATTCTCCTGCACAAGTATCAACCATTTTATAAACAGCATTTCTATGCAGAGGGCATTTCTGTCTGGAAAATCTTTCAATTGTGCTGTCTAAATAGCCATATTTTTTAGCAGTTAAATATTTTTCTTCTGTAAGTTCACCATCGGCAAGCCATTCTTCCAGTTCTACTAAATTTTTTAATTTTTCTAAAAACCATTCGTCAATTAACGTAATTTCATGAATTTGCGCTACAGAAACACCTTTTTTTAGTGCAGAAAATACTTGAAATGAACGTTCATCTTCTACGCCATTTTTTAATAACTCCAAAATTTTTTCTGTTGGCATAGTTGCGTATTTTTTCATGTTCATAGAATCAATACCCAATTCTGTTGACCGAACAGCTTTCATAATAGCTTGTTCAAAACTTGTGCCAATTGCCATAACTTCACCAGTTGCTTTCATTTGTGTGCCAAGTGTTTTTTTGGCATAGACAAATTTATCAAATGCCCATTTCGGAAATTTAATCACAACATAATCTAATGCTGGTTCAAAACAAGCATAAGTTTTGCCAGTCACTTGATTAATAATTTCATCTAGTGAATAACCTACAGCAATTTTAGTCGCAACTTTAGCAATTGGATAGCCTGTTGCCTTAGAAGCCAATGCTGACGAACGAGAAACTCTGGGATTTACTTCAATTACAGCATATTCCATACTTTCGGGGTGCAGTGCAAATTGACAATTACAACCGCCCTCAACTTTTAATTCTGAAATAATATTCAAAGAAGCTGTTCTAAGCATTTGATATTCTCTATCAGAAAGTGTAACCGCAGGCGCAATAACAATACTATCTCCCGTATGCACGCCGACAGGGTCGAAATTTTCCATAGAACAAACTGTAATTACATTGCCTTTGCTATCACGAATTACTTCAAATTCAATTTCTTTCCAACCGCTGATACACTTTTCAATTAAAACTTGTGTAATCGGCGATAAACGTAACCCATTTGTAGAAATATCTTGTAATTGTTCTTTGTCATAAGCAATACCGCCACCAGTGCCACCAAGTGTAAATGCCGGACGAACAATCACAGGATAACCAATTTCTTCTGCAAAAGCAATCGCATCTTCTACAGTTTCGACTACTTTAGACGGAATGCAAGGCTCGCCAATTTTTTCCATCGTATCTTTAAAAGCCTGTCTATCTTCTGCTTTATGAATCGTCTCCGGATTCGCACCCAATAATTTTACATCATGAGAATTTAAAAAACCTTCTTCTGCTAATTGCATTGACAATGTCAAACCAGTTTGACCGCCTAATGTTGATAGCACACTATCCGGCTTTTCTAGTTCAATCACACGCTTTACAACATCAAGTGTCAACGGCTCGATATAAATTTTATCTGCCATAGCTTTATCTGTCATAATAGTCGCCGGATTAGAATTAATTAAAACAACTTCTAACCCCTCTTGTTTTAAAGCCCGACAAGCTTGCGCTCCGGCATAGTCAAATTCTGCTGCCTGTCCGATAATAATAGGCCCTGAACCAATCACTAATACTTTTTTAATATCTTTGCGCAACGGCATAATTATTCAGCTCCTTTCTGCATTCTGGAAATAAATTCATCAAATAAATATGCCGTATCCAAAGGACCCCCATGGGCTTCAGGGTGAAACTGCACTGTAAAAGCATTAATTGCTTTATAACGTACACCCTCACAAGTTTTATCATTGGCATTTATATGTGAAACTTCTGCAACTTCAGGATTTAAACTTTCTCCAATTACCGCATAGCCATGATTCTGACTTGTTACATAAGTCTTGCCACTGGCTAAATCAATGACTGGCTGATTCGCACCACGATGACCATATTTTAATTTTTCCGTCTTTGCACCATGTGCCAAAGCCATTAGTTGATGTCCTAAACAAATCCCAAATATTGGAATATTTAACTTTACAATTTCCTGTAAATTAGAAATTATTTCAATATTTTCCGCCGGATTCCCCGGTCCATTAGAAAGCATAATGCCATCTGGATTTAAATTTTTAATTTCTTCTGCTGTCGTATTCGCTGGAACAACAATTACTTCACAATTTCTATTTACAAGTTCTTGCCGGATATTTCTTTTATAACCAAAATCAAATAATACTACTTGATATTTTTTTTCTTCCGGCATATAAGTCCGAATTTCAGAATTAGTTACTTGTTTTACAGCGTCTATTACAGCATAATTTTTAATTTTTTCTAGTAATATACTTAAATTTTCTTCTGGATTTTCAGTTGTAATTGCACCATTCATGACGCCAGCTTCCCGCAATGTTCTGGTTAAACGACGGGTATCAATATCATATAGTCCAATAATATGATTTTCTTGCAAAAAATTCTGTATTCCATTTTCACAACGAAAATTTGATGGTGTATTACACCATTCACGAACAATATAGCCACTGACATAAGATTTTGCAGATTCAAAATCCGAGCTATTTACACCATAATTGCCAATCAATGGAAAAGTCTGTGTTACAATCTGTCCATAATAACTAGGGTCTGTGAGTGTTTCCTGATAGCCTGTCATACTTGTTGTAAATACAACTTCACCTATCACAGTGCCGGTTTCTCCGAAACTTTTGCCCCTAAAAATCTGACCGTCTGCCAATACTAACCAAGCAGGCGTTGCATTTTTTATTAATGCCATACACTACATCCTTTCTTAGCATATTTTATCAAACAGCAATCAAAAATTTTTCTGTCAGATTACTTTATTTTAATATAACTTGTAATATCATCTCTCATGCGAATTGCCTCACGTCTAGCAGCTTTGGCAAATTCTCTTGGGTCACAATTTTCTTTTTGATATGCACACATAATGGCTCTTGAAGAATTAACAATTGCACCTAAACCGTTTGCATCAAATGCACTTGCTACACCCTCTGCGCCACCGCCTTGTGCGCCATACCCCGGCACTAAAAAGAATGTATGTGGCAATCTTGCTCTAAGTTCTTTCAATTGCTCTGGATAAGTCGCACCAACAACAGCACCTACCGCAGAATAGCCATATTCGCCAATTAAATCAGCTCCCCATGTTTCACATAAATCACCCATTCTTGCATATAATGGCTCACCGTCTATTAATTTATCCTGTAATTCACCACTGGACGGATTAGAAGTTTTTACCAGAACAAAAATGCCTTTATCACGAGAGTTACAAACATCTAGCAAAGGCTTAATACCGTCTGTACCGAGATAGCCGTTTACAGTCAAGGCATCTGCACCAAATGGCTCAATTTCATTATCACCAATTTTTACACTACCCAAATGAGCCGAAGTATAAGCTTGCATAGTTGCGCCAATATCATTGCGCTTACCGTCTGTAATAACAAACATGCCTTTTAATTTTGCATAACTAATCGTTTCGGCAAGTGTTTTCATGCCATAATAGCCATACATTTCATAATAAGCACTTTGTGGCTTAATTGCCGGAACAATATCATAAATTTCATCAATAATTGCTTTATTAAAAGCAAAAATTGCTCTTGCGGCAGTCTGTAAACTTGCACCATCTTCTTCCTGAAATCTCTGGATTAAATATTCTGGCACATAATCCAATTTTGCATCTAATCCCACAACAGAGGGATTTCCTGTTTCTTTTATTTTTGCAATTAATCTGTCAAAGCTCATAATAAAAAAGCTCCTTTCAAAAATATAAATTATTTATCTTCATAACGGATTATTCCGTCAGTAATCGTAAATTTGACTTTGCCTGTGAGTTGCATATTTCTAAACGCTGTATTATGCGATTTGCTATTTAATTTTTCAGGAATCACTTCCCATTTCTGATTTAAATCAACTAAAATTAAATTTGCATCTGCATTTTCTTTTAAACATGCAACAGGAATATTTAATATTTCTCTTGGTTTTACAGACATTAAAGCAATAATTTTTTGCAAACTGCATTTCCCCGTATGATACAAAGCTGTTAGTGTTGCTGAAAGTGAAGTTTCTAAGCCAACAATACCATTCGGCGCATGTTCAAAATCTGCTTTTTCTTCTGGGGCATGTGGTGCATGGTCTGTCACAATGCAATCTATTGTTCCGTCAAGTACAGCCTGTTCAATGGCTTGTCTGTCTGATTCTTCACGCAAAGGCGGATTCATTCTGTCATTGGCATTTCTTGATTTTAATTTCTCATGTGTCAGCATGAAATAATGCGGAGCTGTTTCACAAGTAACTTGCACACCAAGTCTTTTTGCTTCACGAATAATATCTACACTGCCTTTTGTACTCACATGACAAATATGAATATTTCCGCCACAAGAAGACGCAAGTATAATTTCTCTTGCTGTGATAGAATCTTCTGATGCTCTGTCCATGCCTTTTACGCCTAATTCTTCTGAAACAGAACCTTTATGCATAATACCGCCATGAATAATATCTAAATCTTCACAGTGTGAGGCAATTACGATATTTTCTTGTTTTGCTTTTTCAATCGCCAAACGCATTAATTCTGCATTTTTAACTGGTCTGCCGTCATCAGATAAACATTTTGCACCTGAATTTTTTAATTCTGCAAAATCTGTTAAATTTTCGCCTTTCATGCCCTTTGTAATACATGCCACAGGATAAACAGCAACACCTGTATTTTTTGATTTTTCCAGAATATAATTTAAAATTTCCGGTGAATCTACAGGCGGATTTGTATTTGGCATACAAAGCACACCTGTTACACCGCCAGCCAATGCGGAACGGCAACCGGAAATAATATCTTCTTTATGCGTTTGTCCGGGGTCACGAAAATGTACATGCATATCAAATAAACTTGGCATAGCAACTAGCCCTGTACCGTCAATAATTTTTTCTGCTTCTGTACAAATATTTTTTTCTATTTTAGTAATTTTACCATCTTGTATTAAAATATCTGTGATTTTATCTAAATTTATATCTACGGCATGAACATTTTTAATTAATAAATTCATACAAAAAATACTCCTTTCTATGATTTCAAACATATTTTACAAAAAAACGCCTATCTGTTGGCAGACAGATAAGCGTTTCTAATTTTATAATTTAAAATAATTTTTCGCAATCTGTGCCATCAGATTGAATCTCTAATCATTATTATAGCACATTTACAAAAATTTGTCTAGTGTTTTTTCAATATTTTTTAAAAATTAACCGGCTAGCCCACCACTTTCTATTGAACCAGCTTCTGAAACATAAACAATCAATGTATGATAAGCAAAATAATCCGGCGAACATGTAAAATATAAATCCAATGTAATTTCATGTTTGCCCTCACAACAGTCAAAACAAATGTCATCTAAACGCAAGCTATTTGAAAAATCTTCTTCTGTGATTGGAAAAAATACTTTTTGCCCGTCTTGCATGATATAACATTCTTGTTCCTCGTCTTCTGCTAATTCCCCAGAAGATGCCCACTCATTTGCACACTCTAAATATTCATCATCTATTAAGGCTTGTACAACATCTTTTCTATGCTGACTTAACCAACCGAGATATTTTTCTAACAATGGCAAATATTCTGCTAACAGCTCTGATTTATTTTCTACTTCTTCATCAAAATCAATAGATACTCTAGTTTTACCATTCCAGATAGCACAAGTCCCAACATAAGAAAATAATTCCTCTTTATATGGTTCTAAATTTTCAATTGCTATCTGAATCGAATAATTTTCAATTTCAGCAAAATGTTTTTCTATTTTCTGTAATTCTAAATCCATAAATAACAACTCCTTAAATAATTTTTTCAATACTTTTCAAAAATTAACCAGCTAGTCCACCAATTTCTATTGAACCATCTTCTAAAATATAAAC
>CAMWHN010000101.1 GCA_947174085.1 uncultured Ruminococcus sp. | reverse complement strand
AATCTCCTTCTACATATTTGTCGAAAATACTTTCACTCGTGTTAATTTTCTCCTTACAGACAAGAGCCTTATCACCTTTGGACTGGTCAAATACGACATCATTTCCACAATGTGGGCAAGTGCGTGAAGTCATTTTATCCGTTCTGACATGGATTGTATAGCCACATGTACAATCAATTTTCTTTCTGGCGAAGAATCCTGTTGAAGCTTCGCTGTATCTGCCACAATTAGGGCATTCAATCACAAATTTAGGCATATGTTTTCTCCTTACTTACATAGAAAACAAATCAAAAGAAATATTTTCTAGTATCTTTTTCACTGAATCACATGGAAACAGATTGTCATATTCCTGAGAGAGTGCCTGAATCTCTGCTGTTCCCTGGCACCGTATCTCAGCGATAGTTTTTTTGTATTCGCTACGCAACTTTTCCAGTCGTTTTTTCTTAAAGAATGTGCGTATATTAGGGATGATATTTACCAGCAGGAGTAACACTATCCAAAGGGTCAGAAGGCAGCTGTACTGCAATTCAACAGAAGCACTGACCTCCGACAAGACACCCTCTGCAAGATGTACCAGAACGTAGCTGTCAAAGTAATACCAGAGTCCCGTAATGAGTCCGCTACACAGTGTCACAAAGACTGGCAGTATAAATAACGTCCCACAACCACCAAGAGCTGTACCAGGATCACCGGGCTCTCCAGGATCATAAAGCTTGGAAAGTAACTTAAAATAAGCTCCCACAGCAAATGCAACAGCACAACCAGTAATTGCAACCAGCCAAAAAACAAAGTAAACATTTTCATTACCAACCAAATCGTGTATAACTTCCTCGGTATCCACAAAACATCTCACAATTATGGTAACAATCAGAAACGCCCAGAGCGGCAGATGTAGATGATAGTCACCGGTCATTCTGTAAACTGCATATTTTTCCAGAATCTCCACTCTTCTCTGAAAAAGAGGATCCTGCTCAGGAAGAAGAGCTTTATACTTCTCTCCAATAAGTCCAAGTTTTTTGTTGAAATCCGTTTGTTTGTGACCTGTTTTCTCAGATTCCGACAGACAGAACTCGTACTTCTCTCGGCTGTCCCTATAATCTTCAAGTGCTTTGAACATTTCAGCCGCTTCAAGATACTTTTTCTCCTGACCGACACATCTCTCAAGGAATCTCTCCGCTTCCAGATATGCATTTTCCAGTAATCTCTGTATATTTTCGTCACATTCCTTGATTTTTAAAGTAGCACCGTGGTGTGATACAATCTCTTCAAATTGCTTTTTGACATCCTTATAATCTTCGATGGTTTTAGCTTTGCCAAACTGTTCACTTGCCATGCCAAAATAACAGTCCAGTATCATGTTCTCACATTGTGTTAGATGCTCTTGCGAATCAAGGAAAGGCACTATCTCCTCAAAAATCTGCTTGACTTGTAGCAACTTCTTCTCTACCTCATGTAAATCATCACATAATTCATCGATAGTTTCTATCGTGTCCAAAACAGAGATAGCATAATTATATTTGGCATAGTTGGCATAAGCCTCCAGTTTTGAATGAAAAGAATCATCACTGTAGCGAAGTGCCTTGACAAAGTTTGAATCTTCATGGATGAAGCTACTGTTTTTCTTTAATTCCTCTTCCGTATGTATCTGATGCTCTACCATCATCTTAGCCAGATATGCTTTTGCATTCTCCGGGTCACGATCCAGTATGTTTTCACAATATTCGTCAGCGGATTTCCAGTTTTCATCCTCTAAAAAGTGAAATACTCGTTTGATCAGATTATCTGTTTTCAGTGGTATATTGCCTGTCCGATCCGCACCCTCTGTGCCCAGTATATTTTCAATGCCTCTGAGCAGATCCTGCATATATCCGACTTTTGAAACGTCCTGGGATTGCAGGTGCGCAAAAACATCGGGCATATCATAGGGACTCATATCCCTGTAGCATGGAATAAGTGTTTTGTGGGCACCATTTTCTATCATGGAAAGGTATCTGCCCCACTCATTTTTTACCCAAACAGCATCGAAGTGTTCACGCTTGGTGCCGACAACAAGCATGATTCTAGCACTGTTCAGAGCTGCAAAAATATATGGTTCATAGGCTTGCCCAAGCTTATCCAAAAGAGTGATCCGGGAGAAAAAAACCTTGTAGCCCTTTTTCGTCAGTTCAGTATAAATATCCTGTGCAACGACACTATCATGCGTACGCTTACCGTTTTCGTCACTTTCCTTATAGCATATGAAAACATCAAACGGCTTTTCTTTGCTTGAAATTTCAAGAATATGTTTCTGAATAGAATCTATGTATTCCGCTTCCGCAATATAAACCGTTTTTGCAATACTGTCTGCATATTTCAGAACATCAAGAAAGTCTGCATCTTCCAGGATGGATTTAAACTGTGCTCTATGACATGTAGCCAAGTATTTCTTCGTTTTAGGATCTTTTACATATTCGATACCATACCTACACAAGCATACCCCCCAATAGGCTTCTGCTTCATCTGGTACCTCTTCGACAATCGTTTCATACACACCGAAAGCCTTGTCAAATTCATTATGAGATCGATAATAGTTTGCCCGATCGAAAAGCATATTTCTCTTCACATTATCCAATCTCGGAAGCGTTTGCTGTGTACCGCAGTATTCACACTCGCAGACGGTTGCATCCACGGTAATTTCCAGCGAACCACCGCACATTTTACATTTAAAAATCGCCATTATTTATTTCTCCAGTCCATATGTAAGTGTAGCAGTTTGTCAACCACTTTTACAAACTTTATAATACTTCACTTTATATTATAGCACATTTCTCTTTGATTTTCAACTGCATTTTTAAAATTTCGGTAATTTTTGTTGTAGTGCTACAATAGATATTGGACAAGAAAGAAAGAATAATTAAGAGATAGACGAAAATCTGATGCGAATTAAAACATCAATTGACTGCTTCCGTTTGTCATTGGAAATCACACTTTTTACAACTGTAATACTACAACACGCTTTTTGAGGGGAGGCTCCTCTACTATGATTATGAGATTTTTTCTGGAAAAGAATAGTATCTGACAACATTTCCGTTCTGTTCATGACGACAATTTTTTTGAACACATCTTTGTGAAAAAATTTGAGAGCGAACTCCGTTTGGAATTCGCTCATAAAAAAAGCAGCCTGCACAATTTGCACCGACTGCTTTTAGTTATTACAAAGATTTATTCTCTGTCCACTTGATAGAGGGTGAGCCACATTTCTGTATCCCTTTGCAATTAGTTTGTCATTCTCGTCAACTGTAAAAGAAATTTTTATGCTTACAAACAAGGGATTGTAATACTCTTTATACTAAAGCGCATATATTACTCATAAAATACTCTCCTTATGATGTCTACTCTAAAAAAAAATTTACGATCATGATTTTCTTTGAGCCATTCGCACAGTCTGTGCTGTTCCGCTGCGTTGTCCGTTCGTATCCAAAAAGCAGAAACAGAAGTCAGCAAGTTCAACAAGACGAGCATTACGCACTTTCATACAGCCGTTATAATAACGCTCTGATGTGTACTCGACCGAATCAGCAAGATTGAGAATACGATAAAACTCTATTTTCTGTTCCTTTGTCCATTTCGCTGTCTGTTCTTCATTGGAGCAGGACAAAATCAAGTGCAACTTGATCTGCGGATATATCTCTCGCAATTTCAGAACAGTCCGGGCAGCCAATTCATCCCAACACACAGCACCGCTAGCGTAAAAGTCAGTAACACTCTTTTTGGTGATCGCTCTTTCCAGTATGTCATACAGTCGTGTCTCTAAGTTTGTTGTATCACCAGTAAAACTTCTGTGTCTCATAAAGCAAGCTGATTTTCTCATGAAAAATCCTCCATTCAGATTTAATGTCTTGTATATCTGAAAATATAAGTTCGTATATTTTGCATTAAAAAATCTGATAAAACAGCTTATAATTATAGTAGTATATCATTTTGGGAGGGCAAAGATATGGAATTGGGAAAAAAACTGAAATATTTCAGAGAATCAAAGAAAATGAGCATATACAGATTGGCATTGGAGGCAGATATTTCACAAGATCATCTCAGCGATCCTGAGAAAGGTAAGAATCAGACTACTATAGACACTTTGAAACGCTTGCTTATCCCTCTAGACATTACTTTAACCGAATTTTTCAATGAGGATAACGAGATTTGGATATTGACCCATAAGGAAACGGAATATGGTATGATTGAGTATAGCAGATACACATATTTTCTTTACCAATTAATACTGAAATTTTGCATATCATCAAATATCTAATTTTGCGAAAACATCAAGGCATATCAGAAATATTTCCTAGTATGCCTTCTATAATTTTTAATAATTCTGCGATTGTTCTGTCCTGATGCCAAGTTCTTTTTTCTTACGCTCTATCATGCCTTTCAGCTTACTTTCCACATGAAAAGGAAATCGTTTCTGTTCCTGATGATAATCTTCATCAATAATTCTGCTCAGACTGATAAATAATCTGAATGATGTATCCGCAAGCATCTGATTCTGAAATTGTTCCATGCTGTTGAGTAGTTCCTGAGCATATGCATTTCCAACCTCTGCGGATTTTGTCAGCCATAGGACAGCAGATTCTCTGTTCGATTCAGTTTCGTCGGTTCCGAACAGATACAGCTTTCCGAGTAAAAACGATGCCCATGCATTCTGCTCTGCTGACTTTTTCAGAAGTTCCATTGCTTTCACTGGATTTCTGTATGCTGTATCTTTCAGCAGAAATTTCGCAAGCAGATAAGCAGAAGATAAATCATTGCTTTCGACACATTCGGAAAGTATTCTGATTCCACTTTCAGTATCTTTCAGAATATTTTCACCGGACAGAAGTTCTCTTCCGAGCAGTCTTTTAGCATACAGATTTCCAGCTTGTTCTGACAGAGTGAGATATTCCAACGCTTTCTTCGGATTTTTTTCTGTGCCTATCCCGTAACAGAACATCTTTCCAATCTGATATTGCAGACCTGCTTTGATTTTCTTTGCTTTCGGTTCAAGAATTATCATTTCATTCAGTGCCTTTGCATAGCATTGATATGATTTTTCCGCATCTGCTTCTCCCAGGAAATTGCTGTTATAGATTTTTCCTAAGTCAAGCAGAGCAAGGATATTTCCGTCCTTCGCTTCGTTGATGAGCAGTCCAAGACATTTCTCTTTTTCCTGCTCTGCCAGATTTGATTTGTTCAATAGTCCATAAGCCTTTCTGTAATCTTCCGACCAATCCAACTGATAATAAATATCTTCTGTGAGATCTTTTTCAATCTCAAGATTGTCCGGCTGTCCGAGCATGATGAGGCTGTCCATTTTCAGGACATTTTTGATAATCATGTTTCTGACAGAATGAAATGTTTTGTTTTCAGTAAGTGATCGCAGTTCCGGTTCTTGTATCGTATAAGACTTATATTTCAATTTTTCAAGCTGACACCATTTTTCATAGAGCAGATTAATTTTATCATCCTTTGCAAGTTCAGCAAAAATTTCATTAACTGTCTGCTTGACTTCTTTTGGAAGATAACCATATACTTTTTTGCCTTTTGTTTTTCTCAGCTGTATATAGAGTTTTTTGACTAACTGTTCCAGTTCCGGACGATGAATTTTATTATCCTGAATCTGTTTCAGAATTTCATAAAATTCTTCTTCTGATAATTTTTTCAAATCATCACGGCTGACAGTCTGTTCCTGATAGATACTCTGCAATTCATCCTGAAAAATATCATTTGCAAGCATGGAACGCATTTTTTCAATGCCTTTTTTCGTGAGATAGCCCTGTTCCGGGTCTGTCGAATATACGAGCAGATGAATGTGAGGATGATGGGTCGTGTTATGAAATGCTGCATACCATTTCAGATTACACAGCGGAATCTTATGAGCAGCAGCTATCTCCATGATATGCCGCTTGATAAGTTCACGCCAGCTGTCAGAATTATCATAACCGAGCCGAACCGCATCACTTCTCCGCAGCGAAATCACATGCGACCAGACATTTCCCTGATGATTAGCAATTTCATTTGCTGCCTGATTCAGAATAATCGGTTTGTCACTGCCGTTAAATAATCCATGTGCGCCACGCTTTTCAGTGCCAGGACGCATTGCCATATAGCCAACAAAGTTTTTCTTGTTTCCGATGATGTCAACATTCTGTTCCACCATTGTGGAAATTAGTTCGCTTGCATTTCCAACTGTAGGGTAAGCAGTATAATCAGCATATTCAAGATAATTTTTTGATTCAGGAAAATCTGTCAGCAATTCTTTGATTAGATTCTTCTGCTTTGCTGTAGCAGGAGCATTAACATCATGAAAAGAATTCTGGTCACGGAGTTCCACAGTTTCACGGGTTGCGATATATTTTGTATAGTTTCTTCGCTTGAAAGCATCTTTGGCTGTACCACTTTTCAGATAACGACTCGTCAGAATTAATCTTGCACCATTCATAAAATTTTACTGCTCATGCTGATAGCGGACAGCTTTTTCAAAGTTAATCACGCCGTTGATGTGTCTGACTTCATCTATACACATAGAACGCAATTTGAAAAGTGTCTGCTCATCAATTTGATTCATCGCTGCAAGCATATGTGTGACTGCACCAAGTTCTACAGCGATTTTGAACATGGCACGGCATAGTTTCTTCGCTTGAAAGCATCTTTGGCTGTACCACTTTTCAGATAACGACTCGTCAGAATTAATCTTGCACCATTCATAAAATTTTACTGCTCATGCTGATAGCGGACAGCTTTTTCAAAGTTAATCACGCCGTTGATGTGTCTGACTTCATCTATACACATAGAACGCAATTTGAAAAGTGTCTGCTCATCAATTTGATTCATCGCTGCAAGCATATGTGTGACTGCACCAAGTTCTACAGCGATTTTGAACATGGCACGGCATAGTTTCTGTTCGCTCCCCTTGATGATACCTTCCGTCAGTGCGGCAATTTGCGGAGCCACAAACTCTGTAGTCATATTTTCCTGATTCATGAGATAGCCACAATAAAATTTTATTGCTTTCTCGATAAATTCCGAACGTGATTTGCAATTATCCTTTGCATAGAGTGTGTCTATCATAGACAATGTTTCCGGAAATAGCTTCAAGCCGAATCTCGACTTCTTTTTCTCACTTGCAACCTGTAAAAAGTCCGAATTTGCTTGATTACAGTTCTTTTTTTCCGTATGATCCGACTGCATTCTATCAAACCTCCTAATTGTGCGACTTGCATCTTTTTCTTTCGAATGTCTGTATTTCGGCGGGCTTTGTCCGACGATGTGAATGTTTGGTCGCTTCAAGCGACCAAACTTTAACCTGCAATTTTTATTTTTCTCAGTCATACCCTGGAATCAGATAAAATAAGCCATTTGAAGCAGTTCTGAAACTCGCTCACAAACGGCTCACAGCCTGCCTGATTTTTTTCAGGGTATCGTTTTACGATTTGATGGTGTATAATAAAACTTGACACATCCGACATGAAGAGATATCATTAAT
>CAMWHN010000100.1 GCA_947174085.1 uncultured Ruminococcus sp. | reverse complement strand
ATTCTATTGATATAGACCCATTTAGTAACTATGTTGATGATGAGGTTTTTAAAATATATGAGGATTATTTTAAGGTGTCACTGATACCTATTGGTTTAATGAGATGTCCCGATACTTACTTGTTTATAGGAAAAAACGGGAATATATATGGCTCTTTTGATGAATATGCTTGTGTGTTAGGAAAGGATTTTTTTCAATTTATAGGAAATCTTATTGATGAAAAAATTTTTTTTGATATAATTAATAATTTTTATGAACTATAATAAAGGAACTCCAATGGTAGAGTTGCTTAGCCTGAGCTTTATCTTGCAAAAGATAGGGCTTTTTTCGTCAGAATATGAATATTTTTGTGAAAATTGCCTATACTGTTTCAAAAGTGAATCAAGAAAGGTGGTTATAAAAATGCAAGCAATTCTTTTTTGTGATAAAATGGCAGATTGCATTCCTGTAAAAGATTGCCCCGAGGCACTTTTGCCATTTTGTAACGTACCGTTATTAGAATATATGTTGCAATATATTCAAGAAAAAGGCTTTAGAAATACTGTATTACTTGCGGTTGACGAGAGAATTAAAAATTTAGTAGACAGTATGCATTTACAAATGCCAGTACAATTTGCACGTTCGTTAGCGTCATTGCATGCCAATACACCAACGTTATTATTAAGACAGCTATGTGTGCCAGATTGGGATATGGGAGAATTATTAACACTGTGTAATTCTGGTGCAGTGAGATTATTTCATGCAGACAGTACACCAACTCTCGCAGAATTGCACCCGCAAGGGTCAGTTTTATTAGAACCGGAACAGACTAAAATCACAGAATATTCTAAATTTCAGCATATTCGCACACCGTCAGAATATCGTGAAATACAACAAAAATTATTAGCTACCAGAAAATTTCAGCGTACCAGAATCGGCGAGGGCGTGAAAATCAGCAGAACAGCAATAATTGATGATTTGACAGTATTAGGCAATGACTGTATTATTAACCGCAATGCAAAATTAGAACGTTGCGTATTAGGTGACGGTGTACAGATTGGCGCAGGCACAGTATTAACAGATTGTGTTATCTGTAGAAGGGCATTTATTGACGAAGAAACGCATTTAGAAAACGCAGTTATCCCACAGGGAACAGTATTACAATCTGACACAAAAACAGCCAAAACAAAACAAAATTATGTTTTGCAGGAAGATGGCATTTGTCAAGGCTTACCACGTTGGAACACAGTAGAAACGGCTTTAAAAGCTGGTGCATCTGTCACAGTCGTTGGCAATCGGATTGCAATTGGCTATAGTCATGAGAATGCCGAAAGTTTAGCAATTGCCTCTGTTGCCGGAGCTGTTTCACAAGGTGCATCTGTATGGCTTGCCGGACAATGTGCGTTATCACAGTTAATTGCAATTGCAAAATTCACAGATTGTAATATTCTGCTTTGGGTAAAAGGAGAACGAGTGATGCAAATTCGTCCGTTTCGTGCCGGCGGATTGGCATTAACAGAACAGCAGAGCCATCGTATTTGGCAAGCGTTAGAAGCCAATGCCTGTGAAAGAATCACAGAATTTGGAAAATTACACCATGCAAAAAATTTATTAGCATTATGGGAAGATACTTGTCAGAAATTAATACCAGAACCAGAATTTGAAATTCATGTGAGTTGTGCCAATGCACAGCTCAGAACGATTGCACAGAAATTATTTTCCGGCGGTACAGGGCAAAGAATTACACTCTCACTTTCAGAAGACGGCACAAAAATCAGTGCATTTTCGTCTGAATCCGGCATGATACGTTGGGAACAATTGTTATTAATTAGTTTATTTTCATTTCAGGAACAAGGCGAAGTGTTAGTATTACCAGAAGATTTTCACCCTGTCGCAGAAGATTTTGCCGCACAGCATGGTGCAAAAATTCTAAGATTATCTAGTATAAATCTTTCGCCAAATATGTTAAATTTATACCAGAAACAAGCCGTCTGCACAGATGGCATAAAACTATTTGCGCATGTATTGCAAGTATTAAGCAAAGAAAAGAAAACACTTGCACAAATTGCAAAACTTTTGCCTGAAATTTGCACCGTACAACATGAATTGCCAACTTCACTCACAAGACAAAGTATTGAAAAATTACAGCGTTCTAATCCAGATACGAAAATTAGTATTATTATGCCGCCACAAAGTAAATTTGTAAGACTAAGAGTGCATGCGGATTCTGTGGAAACTGCCGCAGAATTATGTGGCTTTTGGGAAAAAAAATTGCGCCTGACAGAATCAGAATTATATTAAAAATTATTTTGAAAAAATCATTAAAAACAAACATGCAGAATTTTAGCTAATCTGCATAATTTCACGAAAACGTTTATTTGTCTCTTGACAAAGCTGTCAAATTCAGCTATAATAAAAATTAAGTATTCCTGCTCTTGAAAAAAATAATTTCAGGAGAACGTTTATTTTTTGTTTTAATTTTAAAATTTTTGGCATTGTGAGATAAAAATGCCCGAAATAATCCGGAAGCAATAGTTGCTTCCGTACTTAGTCTGCACTGTTGGCACGAAAGCCATCAGTTCCGAAAAAGCAATTGATTTTCTGCAATTTACTTCTGCTCTAAGATAATTTCAGAAAATTATTATTTTTATTTCACCAAGCATAAGATAATCTATCCAAAATTATCTATGCAGAAAATTAATTGCATGTTACGAAATGAGGTATTATATTGAGTAGTGTAAACAATCATAACAATTCGCATCGGGGGTATCAGAATACACATGATACAACACACAAACAAAAGCGTTATACAGTACAACGCACCAGAACTGACATAATTCCAGTAAAACAACAAGCACCAAAGTCTATTAGTAATGCCAATAAATTGAAAGATTCTCACAAAACACCCGTGAGAATTATTCCATTAGGCGGTTTGAACGAAATTGGCAAAAATATGACAGTTTTTGAGTGCAGTAATGACATGTTTATTTTAGACTGTGGTCTGGCGTTTCCAGATGCAGAAATGCCGGGGGTAGATATTGTCATTCCGGATTTTACTTATGTAGAACGTAATCAAGAAAAATTGCGTGGTATTGTTATCACACACGGACATGAAGACCATATTGGCGGTCTTGCCTATTTATTAAAAAAAGTCAATGCACCTGTTTATGCGTCCAGTATGACAATCGGATTAATTAAGCATAAACTTGAAGAACATGGAATTTTAAACAGAGTTGCTTTGAATGTTGTTGAACCAAGAAAACATGTGAAAATGGGCTGTATGTCAGTAGAATTTATTAAAGTCACGCATTCTATTCCAGGTGCAATGGCTATGGCAATTCATACACCGGCAGGCGTGATTGTGCATACAGGAGATTTTAAAATAGACCATTCGCCAATTGATGGTGAAAAAATTGATTTAGGGCGATTCGGCGAACTGGGAAACCGTGGTGTATTGGCATTAATGGCAGATTCTACGAATGCAGAACGTGCAGGATATACGCAGTCAGAACGCAAAGTTGGTGAATCGTTTGAACGGTTATTTACAAGAGCCGGCAATCGAAGAATTATTATTGCAACATTTTCATCTAATATTCATAGAGTGCAACAGATTATTAATATGGCAGAGAAAACAAAACGCAAAGTAGCTGTTTTAGGCAGAAGCATGATTAATGTTATGGCAACTGCAATGGAATTAGGTTATTTAAACGTTCCGAAAAATATTTTAATTGATATTGAAACAGTAGACATGTACCCGCCAGAGCGACTTGTTTTAGTCACAACAGGCAGTCAGGGAGAGCCTATGTCTGCACTCACAAGAATGGCTATGCATGACCATAATAAAATTAATATCACACCGTTAGATTTTATTATTTTATCTGCGAATCCAATTCCCGGAAACGAAAAACATGTTACCAAAGTTGTCAATGAATTATTAAAATCCGGTGCAGAAGTGATTTATGAATCTATGTATGAAGTACATGTTTCCGGTCATGCGTGTCAGGAAGAATTAAAATTAATTTTAGCTTTGACAAAGCCAAAATTTTTTATTCCGGTACATGGCGAATATAAGCATTTAATTAAGCATAAAAAACTAGCGATAGAAATGGGGATTCCAAAAGAAAATATTTTATTATCTTCGATTGGGAATGTAATTGAAACAGATGGTACAAAATTGCAGATAGTCGCACAAGCACCGTCTGGAAGAACTCTGGTAGATGGTTTAGGGGTAGGCGATGTTGGTTCTATTGTGTTGCGTGACAGGAAACATCTTGCAGAAGATGGTTTAATTATTGTTGTTGTTGGATTACGACGTGGTACAAATGAAATTGTGGCAGGCCCTGAAATTATTTCAAGAGGGTTTGTCTATGTTCGGGAATCAGAAGAAATGCTTCAGCAAGCAAAAAGAATTTTGTATCATAAATTAAAAAGCTGTGCGCCTTATGAATTGCGGGAATGGACTTCGTTAAAAGTAAAATTGCGTGATGCATTATTTGATTTTATTTTTGATAAAATCAAACGTACACCTATGATTTTGCCAATTATTATGGAAATATAAAAAATAGCAATGCTATCTGAAAAGGGGGGGAACAGCGTGAAGCCAAAGTATCAGGGCTTGCTATGGGCATTGATAATTTTATTATTAATTATTGCAATTATTATATCTGTTATTTTATACCAAGATGGACAGCGTTATAGTTTATTATATAATCTTCCAACTTTTTTACTTGCTGGTATCATGGCTGTTACTCTCATGTATACACAGCAAAGTCATATTAGACATATTGCAAAATTAAATCAGGAATGCAATGACGCTGAATCTAATACGATTCAGCAATTACCTATGGGCATGTGTGTACTGGACGAAACAGGAGCAATTTTGCATTATAATCATTTTTTTACAGAACAGGTATTAAACGATGAAGAATTATTCGGCAAAAAATTACAGGCACAGCTCCCGATTAATATTTTATTATCCGAACAAAAAATACATTGGCAAGAAAAATATTATCATGTCATTGCTGTGCCTTATCACGGCAATGATAGAAATTTAACAGCTTTTTTATGGTCGGATATTACAGAATTAGAACAAATCCGGCAGGATTATAACAATTCTAAACCCTGTGTGTTAATTATTTTACTGGATAGCTATGAAGATTTAATTCAGAATGCCAAAGAAAGTGCGAAACTAGAAACAAGTGTCGCAATTGAAAAATTATTAGAAGATTTTATTTCACAGACAAATGGGATTCTGAAAAGATTAAAATCAGATAGATTTATCGTGATTTTAGAAGAACAGCATGTACAGTTATTAATTGCAGAAAAATTTAAAATTCTGGACGAAGCCAGAAAAATTCTAGTAGATGAAAAAAACTGTGTGACATTCTCAATTGGTGTCGGTCACGGCGCATCAAATTTACAAGAAAGTGAAATTCTTGCCGGACAATGCTTAGATATGGCATTAGGGCGAGGCGGTGACCAAGCTGTGATTAAAACAGAAAATGGTTTCCGATTTTTTGGCGGTGTTTCTAAAGGCGTTGAAAAAAAATCAAGAGCAAAAACCAGAATTGTTGCCGGAACTGTGCAGGATTTAATTTTAAATAGTGAAAATGTGTACTTAATGGGTCATAGATTTGGGGATTTAGATTCTGTCGGTTCAGCTTGTGGACTTGCCGGAGCGATAAGACAAATGAAAATCCCTGTGAATGTCGTTGTTGACCCACAAAAAAATTTATCGCAACAATTAATTAGCTTAGTCAAACAAGAGGTGGGTGCAGATTTATTTCTGACACCTCAGCAAGCTATTGATACGATTACGGAAAATACGTTATTAATTATTGTAGATACGCATAATAAAGAAATTTTAGAAAGTCTGGAATTATATCAATCTGCAAAAAAAGTTGTAGTAATTGACCATCATAGAAAAAATGTTAATTATGTAGACAATGCTGTTGTATTTCACCATGAGCCGTATGCGTCTTCTGCCTGTGAAATGGTAACAGAATTAATTCAATATTTTAAATTACCAAAACAAGTAAATTCTTGTTATGCAGATTGTCTGTTAGCAGGTATCATGCTAGATACCAAGAATTTTGTCATGCGTACAGGCGTCAGGACTTTTGAAGCGGCGGCATATTTAAGAAAAATTGGCGCAGATACTGTAAAAGTAAAATGCTTGTTTTCTGGTTCAATTGAGATTTATAAAAATCGTTCTGAAATTGTTTCTTCTGCGGAAATTACTAGTTGTTATGCAATTGCCATTGCACCAGAGGGAACACCAGAAATCAGATTAGTTGCACCGCAGGCAGCAGATGAATTATTAAATATTTCTGATGTGAATGCGGCATTTGTGATTTATCGTATGAATCATTTTGTTTCTATTTCGGCAAGGTCTTTAGGGTCTGTTAATGTACAGGTAATTATGGAACAATTGGGCGGTGGCGGTCATCAGACAATGGCGGCAACCCAAATTCCAAATATTTCTTCAGAAGAAGCAAAAAAACAATTGCTTAAAGTGCTTGCGGAAATGACAGAAGCAAATAAAAATTAGTTTATAATTTTATATAAGATTAAGAAAGGATTGAAATTACTATGAAAGTTATTTTTATTCAAGACGTGAAAGGTTCAGGCAAAAAAGGCGATTTAAAAGAAGTTGCTGACGGCTATGCTAGAAACATGTTAATTAAAAAAGGTCTTGCGGTAGAAGCAACACCAGAAAATTTAAATAAATTACATGGTCAGCAAGCCTCTGCACAACATAAAAAAGATGTGGAAAAACAAAATGCAGAAGAATTAAAAAATAAATTAGATAATAAAAAAATTATGATTTCTGCAAAAGCCGGTACTGGTGGCAGATTATTTGGTTCTGTTACTTCGGCTCAGATTGCACAGGAAATTGAAAAGCAATATGATTGTAAAATTGATAAGAAAAAAATTGTGCTGAAATCTGATATAAAAGCTTTTGGTAGTTTTAGTGCAGAAATTAGATTATATACAGGAATTTTAGCAAATATTAAGATTGAAGTAACAGAAGCATAAAAATAATTGGCGGACGGGCATTCCTCCGCCTTTTTCCAAGAAAGGTATAAAATATGGATTTAATAAGTATAGGTAAATTTGCAAAAATGGTTGGTGTCACACCAACGACATTAAGGCGAATGCAGACAACAGGCGAATTAATACCATATCATGTTAGCAAAGGTGGCACAAGGTATTATTCTATGGAACAGCTTAATTATTTTGCAGATAATAGAAAATCAGAAAAAAAAATAATAGGCTATTGCAGAGTGTCTGCGCCATCGCAAAAAAATAAATTAAAAAAACAGATAGAAAATATAAAATTATACATGTGTGCAAAAGGATATCAATTTGAAATGATTGAAGATATTGGTTCTGCAACGGATTATACAAGAAAAGGCTTAAGAGAATTATTATTTAAAATTAATCGTCACGAAATTTCAAAAATTGTAATTTTATGTAAAGATGTACTTGTAAAATCCGGATATGAAATGTTTGCCTATATTTGTGAACTAAATGAAG
>CAMWHN010000099.1 GCA_947174085.1 uncultured Ruminococcus sp. | reverse complement strand
TGATTTCTGCAAAATGAAATATATGCTGTTACAGCAATTAAATAATAATATCATTCATGTTACAAATTCTGCTGAATTACAAAACGCCCTTGAAAATGCAAAAGCTGGTGATGAAATTGTACTTGCTTCGGGAAATTATATCTATAATGGCAAAGTAAACAAAGGACATACATTTACAGGTACAGCAGACGGTACAGAAGAAAATCCAATTATACTTCGCTCTGAAAATTCAAATAATCCTGCTATTATTGAGGGGACAACGATTGATAGTAATTATGGGCTAACAATTACTGGTGACTATTGGACAGTCAAAGATATTATTGTAACAAATTCTTCTAAAGGCATTATTTTAGATAATGCAAATTATACACAGCTTATTAATTGCGAAGTTTATCAAACAGGAACAGAGGGCATTCATATTCGTGATGGTAGTTCTAATTGTATTATTGATAGCTGTAAAGTACATGATACAGGACTTGTAAAAGCTGGCTATGGCGAGGGAATTTATATAGGCAGTGCAAAAAATACAACCGAATATGAACATGCTTGTGATAATAATATTATCAGAAATTGCGAACTAGGACAAAATATTTCTGCGGAATGCATTGACGTAAAAGAATATACAACAGGGACAATTATTGAATACTGTACTTTTGACGGCAAAGGCTGTTCCGGTGAAAATTACGCAAAGGCTTTTGTGAATATCAAGGGTAATGATTGCATTCTAAGATATTGCACAGGCTATAGAAATAACTGTGATAAAATTACACGAGCTTTTGAACAAAATGACGTTGTGGAGGGTTGGGGACAAAATGCTTATATATATGGCAATAAAGCATATATGGATATTGCTACAAATGCAGACGGCAAAAAAATATATTTCCTGAATGCTTGGGATTGTTCTTGTACTGTGTGGGACAATTATATTGCATATGATAGTAATTTAGTTTCTATTGATAATCCTGATGACCAGTGGAATTATTATAATTCTAATTTCATTACTTATGGTGATAGTAGTTATGAAAATAAATAAGCATAAATAATATTTTTTGGAGAAGTAAAAATGATAACAGATATTTTTAAAAAATATGATTCTGGAATCTAATCGTTTGTTATTAAGACCTTTAGAAAAAAGTGATGTATTAGATATTTATGAAATATTTTCAGATTGCAAAATTAAGCAGACATATCAAAGTTACGAATATCAGCAGGCAGAAAAAACCAGAGAGAAAATCTCTTTCTCCGGTTTCTGTATCGTTGTGATAAAATGCCAAAACATTTTACAAATCTGATGAAATGTTTTGCATAAATTATTTTTCTGGAAATGATGTGGTTATTCTTTTTTTCTTCTTTGGTAATTGGTTTCAATGTTTAATCAAAAAAATCTATTGACATTCTGAAAAAGATAGGGTATAATAAATATAATTGAAATTTTTGGGAGATTATTTATTCTATGAATGATTTTAAATATGCTCTGAAAAGAGCTTTTCGATTAGCCGAAGATTCTGCCTCACATGAGGAAATTAAAAAACGTATTCTTAGTGGCGGACAAGTTACTGGTACAAACATGTGTGTATTAATTTGTGCGATTTTAATTGCTTCTGTAGGATTAAATACAGGCTCAACGGCTGTCATTATTGGTGCAATGTTAATATCCCCTTTGATGGGAAGTATTTTAGCAATGGCTTATGGTGTAGCTTCTGCTGATTCACACCAGTTAAAAAGAAATATTTACGGATTTCTCATACAATTGACAATTAGTTTACTAGTATCAACTATTTATTTTTTATTATCGCCGATTAATAATGCCAGCTCTGAATTGCTAGCCAGAACACAGCCAAGTTTTTATGATGTAATTATTGCAACAGCCGGTGGTTTTGCAGGGATTATCGGTAATACTCGTCATGATAAATCTAATAATATTATTCCCGGAGTTGCTATTGCAACAGCGTTAATGCCTCCAGTCTGTACATGTGGTTATTCGATTGCACATGCAGAATGGAAAATGCTTTCTGGTGCGATATATTTATTTATTGTCAATTGCTATTTTATTTTTCTTTCTGCAATGTTAATTTTAGATATTTTAAATATTCCAAAAGTTAGCACACTGACTGACAAACAATGGAAACGCATTAAGAACAAAATGATTCGTAATGCAATTATTGTATTAATTCCTAGTATTGTTCTTACATATCTAATGCTAACAGATTAAAATATACAGCTTCAGTTTATTTTCTGGAGCTGTAAAATTTTTTTTAATTACTATTGTAGAGACGCATGAATTTTCAGGCATATAATTTGTTTTTCTTTGCCTATAGTATTGACAAATGAAAAAAAATATGCTATACTATATACACTAAGCATATTGATTTTATATGAATTAAAGTAATTTAGTTTTTGGAGGTAATTTTTATGAGTCAAATTAAACAAAGTGCATTAGAATTAATCGGTCAAACGCCGATTCTGAAATTAAACGGCTATGCTAAAAAAGCAGGTATCACAAATGCGAATATTCTTGCAAAACTAGAATATTTAAATCCGGCAGGTTCTGTGAAAGATAGAATTGCACTTGCTATGATTGAAGATGCAGAACAAAAAGGCATTCTCAAAGAGGGAGCGACAATTATTGAACCAACAAGCGGAAATACTGGCATTGGACTTGCTTCAGTGGCAGCCGCAAAAGGTTACAGAGCAATTTTAACATTGCCTGATACAATGAGCGTAGAAAGAAGAAATTTATTAAAAGCCTATGGTGCAGAGCTTGTTTTGACTGAGGGTGCAAAGGGCATGAAAGGTGCAATTGCCAAAGCAGAAGAACTTGAACAAGAAATTGATGGAGCTGTAATTTTAGGGCAATTTGTAAATCCTGCAAATCCTGCAATTCATAAAGCAACAACAGCTCCAGAAATTTGGGAACAGACAGACGGAAAAATTGATATTTTTGTTGCTGGAATTGGTACAGGTGGAACTATCACAGGTATTGGAGAATTTCTGAAAGAAAAAAATCCGGCTATTAAAATCGTAGCTGTAGAACCGGCAACTTCTCCAGTATTATCTAAAGGCACAGCCGGAGCGCATAAAATTCAGGGAATTGGTGCAGGATTCGTGCCGGAAGTGCTGAATACAAGTATTTATGATGAAGTAATTGCGATTGAAAATGATGACGCTTTTGCAGAGGGTAGAGCTTTTGCAATGAGTGAAGGAATTTTAGTAGGTATTTCTTCTGGTGCGGCTTTAAAAGCAGCTTCTATTCTTGCAAAAAGACCTGAAAATACTGGAAAAAATATTGTTGTTTTATTACCAGATTCCGGCGATAGATATTTATCTACACCGTTATTTAGCAATAATTAAAAAATGACGGAGCTGTTTCAAATAGCTCCGTTTTTGTTGAAATAAAAATTTTAATATTCAAGTTCTTCCAATCATATTTTTTAATAGTATTTATACTATTTTTGATACTATTTCCGCCACTGGTACAGACTGGAATAATAGTCTTTCTGTGAATCATTTGACATAGCTCGCTGCCAACCTGTGAGCGCAAATGCTGTTGAATTTCTCAGGTGTGACATTGTGCAGATTTTCGCTGATATACGGATTCAGATTAGATTCATATAATAGCGTTTCGCCGTAATCAAATAATATCATTTTAGACTTGTTTATTCTGCTTGACCGCTTTCCGATAAAAATTTCATGTAGGTTTCTTCCATGAAAATTTTTGCTTTTTCCAGAGGCTTATCCAATTTGCAGACAGCCGTATGATAATGACCGCTGTATTTGTGGTACAGAGTCTCTGCCGACTACTACACACAGAATGCAAAGCAAGTGCCAGTGCAAAAGACGAACCGATACAGTCATCATCAGGACGGATATGATACACAATTATATATTCATCATAAAACAGCAATTTTTTCAGCCATTTCTTTTATTGAAACATTCATAAAATTCATGCTCTTTATCAGATATTCAGTATTTTTACTGTTTCTTCATCTTCGGTACTGCGACAAAATTTATCAAGGACTTTCTGAAAAAGCTCCTGCTCCGGCGCAGCATATTTAAACAGTGTCATACATGAGCGGAGTTTATAGGCATTAGGATAGCCGAATACTATCATTGGGTCATCTGTTTCAATGTTCAGAAGTTCTTCTGTGATTTCATTCAGCCTTGCACCAAGAACAGGGTGAGCATAATAGTCAACAGCTTCTGACAAGTTTTTGATAGAAAAATATGCAGTTGTTCCGCTCCAGCCTAAACCCTGAATCTGCGGAAATACATACCACATCCAGCAGGAAGCTTTTCTGCCCTGTTTTATTTCAGATAAAGCTGTCTGATAAGTTTCTCCGAAATTATAGCCATGATTCTGTGCATTGATAAATTTCTGCAAATCTGTGAAATGCAGTTCAATGCCAAGAACACCATATTTTTCTTGCTTTTCAAGAGAATAATATTCATTCATATGTTCGGGAACCGGAGTTTCAGAATTTGTATAACCCAGTTTTTCCTTTGGCAGCGAAACATAAAGTGATACAAAATCATCAAAATGATGCAGGGCTGTTACCCGTGTCTGTATCTTAGTATCGGGATTGTCAAGGCAGGAAAATTCTATAAAATCACCAATTTGCACTTTCTGTCTTTTTTCATCGTTCAGTCGTAATTCTATTGTTTTACTGCCATTCTTTATCTTCTCAAATGGAGAAGATTTCAATTTCATCTGGTGAAGCATTATATATCCTCCAATTTCTACAAATATGTTTCAAATTTCCTTTGTCATCAGAAAATAAGGCGAAACCTGATAGCCATATTTCTGATAGCATTTCACTGCAAATTCATTTTCCGGTTCCACTTCGAGTTTGAAGCGGACGGCATTTGGATAATAATTTTCAATAAATTTAAATAATTCACCTGAAATGCCGGAATGTCTGTATTCCGGTTTCAGATACAAATCCTCTAACCAGATACAAATACCGCCATATTCTGTAGTATAGCTGACTGCGGTCATAGCATAGCCAGCAATCTGATTTTCTCTTTCAATGACGAATCCTTCCAGATAGGGCATATCACTTAGGCAGTCATCAATATCCTTTTCAAGAATTTCATTCGGTGCAGTATGCTGAACTGCTGGAGAATCATAAAATACACGCATCATCTGCAAAATTTCAGACTTATCCTGTTTTACCATTGGTCGTATTAAAATCTTCATACAGTTTCTGCTACTCAAAATAAGGACAAAAATACCCATATTAAGAAAGTTCCTAATTCAACGTGTTTGATTTCGCCGAGATTATTTCGTTTGGTATGACACTTCACAGGCGTAAATTCCTGTATAGTTATACTTATCAATGCTTACTTATGCAATTTGATAAGTGAAACAATCTGTAAATTCAGACTTGCATTGAAATCCCTGTCGGCAGTATAGCCACAGCTAGAACAAATATAAATTCTGTCTGATAATTTCAAATCAAATTTTGCTTCTGGATATTTTGTCGAGTAGCTTCTCCTTTCAGATTACTTGATAATTTTTTCAAACTTTCATATTTCCTTGAAAGTTTTCTCTGCTGTCGTTTCATACTTTTTTCAAATTTCCTGATACAGACAGACTTGTTGCTACTTTTAAAAGTTCTGCCGTGCAAATTCTTTAGCGTTTTCAATGCTTTTTAAAATTTATTGTCATGCGGATAAAAGTCTGGAAGTTCACCCTCAGTTTCAGGGTTTTTTTATATCTTCCACATATTCATCAGCCATTTTGGCTTTCTTCATATTTATTGCCTCTATCGTTTTATTTACGAGTATTAAGAAATAATTGTACCCATCTGCAATAATATCAAGTTCAAAATTATACTTCTTTATGCTTATCAACGAATCCATAAAAGAATCGTATAGTTCCTTTATTGCATCTTCGCTGTTTATATAATCAATCATTTTGTATAAAAAGTTGAATCTCGTTTACCTGTTCATTTACATCAAATGAAAAACTTAATAACAGGTTACCACTTTCAGAACTTTTATATGTGTAAACATACGATTTATTGTTATTGTCCGGACTTCCGATTTTTTCTTCAACATCTGAAAGAGAGGAACCCAATGTAATTCCATTTACAGAAATACTGTTCGGCTTATCTGTAAACAATTCGCAAAAACCTAACATACAAATCTCTGCATTTTGATAACCGTCTATCACATCACTATGAAAGTACATAGCATTACAGATATTCTCCTCACCATGTTTCAATTCAACATTTACTTTTTCGGAAAATTCTGTTTTTTCAGAATCATCAACTTGAAAATCTCCTCCTAAGTCACTTAATCGCAAGGGATAGCATAATTGCTTACCACAGATATAAGTAGCATTCAGAATACTTTCTATTGTCCAACCATTTTCAGACGGTTCAACTGTTTCAATGCCAACAATTTTGTTACTTTCGGAAACAGAATTGGTACTTATTAAGTTTTCTGCATTTTGTGAAACATCATTCCCACATCCTGATAAACAGCATGATATAATTGATGTACAAATCAGTAAACTTATAATTATTTTTTTCATTCTTTCTCCTCCATAATATGTTCATACATAATTTAGTAAATTGAAAATTAAGCGAGGTCATAACAGTCTCAGCCGCTTCATCTATGCTCATACCATAAATATCAGAAACAATCTGCTCCAGTATTTCAAGAGTTATATTTTCGCCGTTTTCTACCATATGCCTAAGTCAATGTCGATTCCGAAATTATTTAAAACAGGTTTTTCTGGTTCTAATTCCTCTACTAAAACAGAAACATAGTATCTTCCTGCTTTCTTAAACATAGTACCACTTTTTATGACAAGAATATATTCCCGATTCAGCTAGGTTGGCGGTTCTTTTCATAATAGACTTCAATTGCATCAGTGCAGTCAGGCTGATACAAGAAATTGCCTGTCACCTTTTCGTCAACAGATTGTGTCATATAACAAATAACATAGTCTGTTTACTTTAATTTCCACTTTCGTCTGAAACAATGCTTCCAATTTCTGTATAAATCATACCGTGTTTCCCACGTTGTGACCGTATCAGAGAAACTTCATTGATTGTCATAACAGCCTTATCCACATTCACAGAAGAAATATCAGCATGATTAGAGATTTTTGCATTTCTCAGCATTGTGATATGTGGATTGAATTTCTTTTTATCAAATGAAATGTGGTGTTCCGCAAGAGAATGTCGCAGCTGACGAGCCAACTTTTCCAAATTATCACTCTGTTCCAATCCTGCCCAGAGCAAATTACCGAAACTGCCGATATGTCCGCTAAGCTTCAACTGAAAGGATTTAAAATGAATCTGTTCCATTGTTTCCAGTACATAGTCAGTGTTTCCATATTCTCCAATAAATGCAAGTGTCAGATGCAGTTTCTGAACATCTGTATAGTATCCGCCAACCTTGTTCTGCCAGAGTTTATCCTGTGCCGATGTAATGGCTTTTTTTATTTCATCATTCAATTGCACTGCAATAAATAATCTCATAAATAATATTTCCTTCTCATCAGATATTTTACTTAATTATACACTAAAATCGTCTGAATTGCAATAGTTTTTCAGATAAAACTGTACACAACCTATTTGCGTCCTTATTCTAAAG
>CAMWHN010000098.1 GCA_947174085.1 uncultured Ruminococcus sp. | reverse complement strand
ATTGTACCATCCTGTCATAAAATAAAACTAGGGCATCTTGAATTTTTATTAATTAATAAATATAATTATATTAAAATTAAGATGCAGTTAGTGTAATTCTAACTGCATTTTTTTAAGATAAATTTAAAAAGGAGTTGCTATCTGTGTATTTCATAAAAACTTCTGCAAGTTTTGATAGTGCGCATTTTCTAGCTGGTTACCAAGGAAAATGTGCCAATTTACATGGTCATCACTGGATATTAGAAGTTTGTATCCAGAATGAAAATTTACAGACACAAGGCGAAAAAAAAGGTATGTTATTAGATTTCGGAGATTTTAAAAAAATTGTGAGAACAGTTGCAAATGATTTTGACCATGCGTTAATTTATGAACAAAATTCACTGAAATCAACAACTGTTTTAGCATTGCAAGAAGAAAATTTTAAATTAATTCCTGTGCCGTTTCGTCCAACAGCCGAAAATTTTGCGAAATATTTTTTTGAATTATTTTGCAAACAGGACTTACCTGTTCACGCTGTGACTGTTTACGAAACGCCTGATAATTGTGCGGTGTATCAGTTATGAATATAAATATACATGAAATATATTATCCTGTTTGTGAGAAATTTATTAGTATCAACGGTGAAGGACAATTTGCAGGAGAATTGGCTGTATTTATTAGATTTAAAACATGTAATTTAAATTGTTCTTACTGCGATACCCGTTGGGCTAATGCTGAAAATTCCCCTGCGGAATTAATTAGCTTAGAAAATTTAATTAATTTTGTGAGTAATTCTGGTATACAACGTGTGACACTAACAGGCGGTGAACCGTTGTTACAGCAAAATCTTGATAAATTAATTGAATTATTAATTAAAAATAATAATTTAGTAGAAATTGAAACGAATGGCAGTATTGCAATAAAAAATTTTTCAAAATTGAAATACAGACCAAATTTTACACTAGATTATAAATTGCCGTCCAGCAATATGGAAAATTACATGCTAATTGAAAATTATCAATATTTAACACCAAAAGACGTGATAAAATTTGTGATTGGCAGTCAAGAAGATTTAGAACGAGCATTATTAATCATTAAAAAATATCAGCTTTTAAAAATTTGTCAAATCTATTTTAGTCCTGTGTTTGATAAAATACAACCTGCTGATATAGTTAATTTCATGAAAATAAATAAATTAAATCAAGTCAAATTGCAGTTACAGTTACATAAATATATCTGGAATCCAGAAGAAAGGGGTGTTTAATTTGAATCAGGAAAAAATCAAATATCATATTCGTGGCTTACTGGAAGCTATCGGCGAAAATCCAGACCGTGAAGGCTTACAAGAAACACCAGACCGTGTTGCAAGAATGCTATCTGAAGTGCTTGCCGGTACGGCTTATAGCAATCATGAAATTGCCCAAATGTTTGGTAAAACATTTGCTTTAGCCGATTCTGCACAAATAGATTCTGCTGTTGTCATGAAAGATATTCAAGTATTTAGCTATTGTGAACATCATATGGCTTTAATGTATGATATGTTTGTTAATGTTGCTTATCTGCCAAAAAATCGTGTGATTGGCTTGAGTAAAATTGCTAGAATTTGTGACATGGCTTCTAAACGTTTGCAATTACAGGAACGTTTGGGCAAAGATATTGCAGAAATTATTTCTGAAGCAACAGATTCACCAGACGTTGGTGTATTAATTACAGGCTCACATAGCTGTATGACAGCAAGAGGCATTCGCAATGCGTCTGCTAAGACAATTACTAAAACGTTTATGGGAAAATTTAGAACAGATAAAAATTTACAGGAGTTAATTTTATGAAAGCATTAGTATTATGTAGTGGCGGTGTAGATAGCGCAACTTGTTTAGCTTTGGCAGTAGAAAAATATGGCGCAAGTGAAGTACTTGCACTAGCAATTTATTACGGACAGAAGCACCAGAAAGAATTACAAGCTTCGCAGAAATTAGCAGAATATTATCATGTGAAATTTAAGCTATTAGATTTATCTGTTATGTTTGAAGATTCTGACTGTTCGCTTTTGAAAAATTCAAAAAATGAAATTCCAAAAGAAACTTATGCCGAACAGCTCCAGAAAACCAATGGTAAACCGGTTTCTACTTATGTGCCATTTAGAAACGGTTTATTTTTAGCATCTTCGGCAAGCATTGCATTAGCAAATCACTGTGAAGTAATTTATTACGGCGCACATAGTGATGATTCTGCTGGTAATGCCTATCCTGATTGCAGTGAGAATTTTAATCAAGCCATGAATCAGGCTATTTATTTAGGCAGTGGCAATCAGTTACAGATTAAAGCACCGTTTGTAAATTTCACAAAAGCGCAAGTTATCGCAACAGGTTTAAAATTGAAAGTTCCTTATGAATATACTTGGAGCTGTTACGAGGGCGGAGATAAACCCTGTGGCAAATGTGCGACTTGCCTTGACAGAGCCAAAGCTTTTTATATAAACGGTGTGGAAGATAAGGCTTTAAATTTTTAAAATTAAAATAGAAAACAGGAGATAATGTTTATGCGTACTGAACAAGAACAAGGTAATATTAGTTTATTAGGCAATCAAAATACAAGTTATAAATTTGCTTATCAACCAGAAATTTTAGAAACTTTTCCAAATAAGCACCCGAACAGAGATTATTTTGTAAAATTTAATTGTCCGGAATTTACATGTCTCTGCCCAATTACAGGACAACCTGATTTTGCGACTTTATATATTTCTTATGTTCCGGCTGAAATTATGGTAGAAAGTAAATCACTAAAATTATATTTATTTAGTTTTAGAAATCACGGCGATTTTCATGAAGATTGTGTGAATATTATCATGAATGATTTAATTAAACTCATGAATCCTAACTATATTGAAGTCTGGGGGAAATTTTTGCCTCGTGGTGGCTTGTCGATAGAACCTTATTGCAATTACGGCAAAGCAGGTACTAAATGGAAACAAGTCGCTTGGGAAAGATTAGCACAACATGATTTATATCCTGAAAAAATTGATAATAGATAATAATAAATATAATTATAAAATTTTTGTTGACAAAATTTCTGATTTGTGATAAAATAATAATCAGATAGGTTTTGTACGAACAGGAAGTGAATTAATTTATATGCTTGCACATCAGAAAATTTCAAATTTAGAAGATTTTTTTAAAAATATAAATAATCGTTCTCCAAAAGGCATTTATTTTTATAGAATTAATGGATTTAATCCGGAAATAAATGCTTTTATTAAAAAATATTATGACTTGGCTAGAAAAAATGGCGTTGTTCTTGAGGGCGGAATTGCAAACCCAACAAATCAAAATCTTGCCTATTATCAAGAAACAATGGGAACTGGTTTTCAAATGCAGGAAACTTTTATACAGCTTAGCTTGAAAAAATGGCTTCCCCGCATGAATCCCATACAATGTAATGCCGTTGCGTCCTCTATTTATTATGTACTGGATAGCCTGAGAAAAACCGGAAAATCAGACAGTGTGTTAAAAAATATTTATGTTAAATTTTTTTGTTGGCTATATTATAAATTTGAACGTGTTACAAGTCAGTTAGGGAATAATCAAGTTCCGAAAATTCTCTATGAGGGCGATATTAGCAATCATGAATTGCTATTAATTTCTGTGCTGGCGCATGCCGGCAGTGATGTTATTTTATTGCAATATCATGATGATAAAAATTATTTAAAATTAGATGCACAATCTAAATTATCTGAAAATTTAATTCTGCCCAATATGACAAATTTTCCAGAGGGGTTTAATTTGAAAAAAATTCGTCAGGAATTACAGCAGGAATTAAATCAAAAAAGATTATATGGCGATTTGCCTGATATTACAAATTGTACAAATGCTTGGATTTCCGGCGATATTTTTGAAGATATTCGCAAAGCACCTGCACAGCGTGGACAAGATACCAGATTTTTTTATAATTGCTATTGCAGAGTATCCGGCGTAGAAGAAAAACAGACATATGCAAATAAGCTATATCACTTGTATTCTGATTTGAAAAATTCTGGCAGGCATGTTGTAGTATTAGATACACCTCTTGTGCAACCAGATGCAAGAGAAGTTTCTGCTATTCAGAGAAGAAATAGCATTAAACTAGAAGATATGATACAGGATTTGGCATTTAATTTAAAATATCCAGCAAATTTACAGCTCCAGAAAATAGTAATTAAAAATTTTATAGATATTATGCTGGAAGAATCTAAAAAGCCAGATGTAAATATAAATAAACTCATGAATCAAGGGATTTGTTTGTTATGTTGGCTGAAACGGCATGAAACTGTATTATTACAAAACTGGAAAGTTCCAGATATTAGCTGTTTGATTTATTTAGGCGGTTGTCAAAACGAAAAAGAAGCTTTATTTTTTAAATTTCTAGCAAGACTGCCAATTGATATTTTAATTTTAACACCGGATTTGAATCAGCAATGTTGTTTACAAGATGATTTGCTTTATGAACAGCATCATTCAGATAGCCTTGTGTTAAAACAATTTCCAAGAGATATTTCTGAAATTCGTGTTGCAACAACGGCTTATCATGCCGAACGGGAATTAGATACGCTTTTATATCAGGATTCTGGCATATATCGTAATCAGCAATATCAAAAAGCAGATATTATTACGCTTAGAACGACTTATGAAGAAATTGCGCTATATTGGCGTGAAGAAGTGAGTTTGCGTCCGAATTTTGAGATTATGAATCAAACTGTATATGTTCCCGTATTATTTGCAAAAATTTGCGGTGTCAAAGATAGTGATGTGCGTAATTATTGGGATTCTGTGAAAAATCTCATGGCAGAATCGCCTTATGTAATTTATAGACCGCCTTTCGTTCAGCCAAATGCAAACCGTCCTATGTTAGCACATGTGACTAGTTTTTTAGTACAGGGCAAACTCCAAAAAGAAAAAATTAAAAACGATAAATATTATTCTTACGGATTTCTAAGACCTGAAATACAGGAACATATGCTGGATAAATTACAGCTTCTGCTTGACCAGAAAGTAATTAAAGGCACTTATGAAAATGGCACAGAATATATTATCATTGCGACAATTTTGCATTTGGATATTAGTCTTGTGCGTGAAATTCAGAAATTTGATTTTACTAAAAAAAATCCTAAATTAATTTATATTCTTGCTAATGAGAAAGTAATTTCTCTGGAAGATAGTATTATTATGGCATTTCTGCATTTTATTGGCTTTGATATTTTATTTCTTGTGCCAACTGGTTATCAAAGCGTAGAGCAATATTTTCAGAAATTAGAAATACAAGAGCATCAAATCGGACAGTATCTTTATGACTTACGTCCACCAGATTTGAGAAAATATGCCGGTAAACCGGTAAAATCTAACCCATTCGGAAATTTCTTTAGAAGAAAGAGGTAATTATTATGGCGATTAATTTAAAACACCCCAAACGTGATAACACTGCAAATCCAGTGATTACTACACAGCCAGTGGCAACACAGATTACAGATATTCAGCCCGTGCAACAGTATGATATTGTCCAAGATAAACAGCAAGTAATTCAGTCAATCGATATGCAGGAAATAGACCAATTGACAAGTCAAATTTCTGTTGATGATATGGATTCTATTGTGTCTTTTGGGTCTGAATCTGCTGAGGCAATTTCAAAAGCGTCTGACGCTGTGTTAAGCAACATGAGTTTAAGCCAAATTAATGAATCCAGTGAAATGCTGAAATCTTTGTCAAGAATCATGGATCAGTTTAATATTGATGAGCTTAAAGAACCAAAAGGCTTACAAAAATTATTTAATAAAGCACAGGCGCAAATTGAAAAAGTTCTAAAAAAATATAATGGTATGGGTTCTGAAATTGATAAAATCTATGTAGAGCTAAGAAAATTTCAAGAAGAAATTAAGCAATCTAATAAAAAATTAAGCACGCTATTTGAATCTAATGTAGAATTTTATCATGAACTAGAAAAATATATTTATGCTGGTGACCAAGGTTGCAAAGAAATTCAAGAAGCCATTATGCAAACACAGGCAGAATTAGATTCTACTGGTAATCAAGAATTACGTTTCCAGTTGCAGTCTTATCAGAATGCACTTGCTTTGTTAGAACAGCGTGTACAGGATTTAAGAACAGCTGAAATTGTTGCTATGGAAAGTATTCCGATGTTAAAAACTATGGAATTTAGCAATTATAATTTATATCGCAAAATGGAATCGGCTATTATTATTACACTGCCTGTCTTTAAACAGGCTTTGGCACAAGCAATTTTATTAAAACGTCAGAAAATTCAGGCAGAAGCTATGTCTGAATTAGATGCCAAAACCAATGAATTATTAATGCGCAATGCACAAAATACTGTTGATCAAGCAAAGATGACAGCAAGAATGGCATCTGGCAGTTCAATTCAGATTGAAACACTCGAAAATGCTTGGCGAACGATTACAAACGGTATTGACGAAGTACAGCAGATTGAAGCGGACGCTCACAGAAAACGTGAAGATGATAAGCTTAGATTACAGGCAATAAAAAATGATTTTAATTCTAAATACCATGTTCCTAATAAAAAATAAGAGTGATATTTTATGCAATTTAAAAAAATAATGGATAATCTATTAAAACGTCATAAAACACAAGAACAGGCTTTGTTAGAATTGGAAACTAAAACAGCTGAATTATTTAAGCAAAATGTAAAAAATAATATCAAGCAAGCAAAACAAATCGAAAAATTGACATCTGACACTTCTATTAAAACTGAAACACTTGAAAGTGCTTGGAAAACCATTGCAACTGGTATTGATGAAAAGAAAAAGCTTGAGGATAAATCAAGTAAAAAACGTAAAAATAATAAATTTAGACTTGAGGCAATAAAAAAAGATTTTAATAAAAAATATCCTGTTCCAAAAAAAAAATAAAAATAATCAGAAATAAGAGTGATGTTTTATGCAAATTGAAAAATTAATTCAGGAAAAAATTTCTGAAATTGAACAGACAGAACATGTCAGAATTTTGCATGCAGTTGAATCTGGAAGTCGTGCTTGGGGATTTGCGTCCCCAAATAGCGACTATGATGTGAGATTTATTTATGTTAGAAAAAAACAGGATTATTTAAAATTAAATCCGATTTCTGATGTGATAAACTGGCAATTAGATGATGTTTTTGATATTAATGGCTGGGACTTGAAAAAAACTTTGTGTTTATTAAAAAATTCTAATCCTACTATTTTTGAATGGAATTTATCCCCGATTGTTTACAAAACTACGGATTTTTGGCAAAAAAATCAAGATATAATAAATCATTATTTTTCTTGCAAAGCCGGTGTGTATCATTATCTAAATACTGCAAAAACAAGTTATGAAAAATTTTTAACACTTGATAAGGTTAAATTAAAAAAATATTTTTATGTGTTAAGACCAATTTTGGCTTGTCGCTGGATTTTAAAAAATAAACAACCTGCTCCCATGTTATTTTCTGAACTTGTGAATAGCATGTTAGAGCCTGAAATGAAATCACTAATTCAAGATTTACTAGATAAAAAAATAAATAGCCCTGAATCTAGTACAGGCAATCCAATTCCAGAGTTAAATAATTATATTTTAAGAAATTTAAATTTGTTAAAAAAAGAAGCCGATTCGCTTTGTAATGATAAAAATTATGACTGGAATTCGTTAAATCAAATGTTTTTAGATAG
>CAMWHN010000097.1 GCA_947174085.1 uncultured Ruminococcus sp. | reverse complement strand
CGTTGTACTCGTTCCTGTTGGGTCTGTATTTGGGGTAGATTCCGTTGTACTTGTTTGTGTAGGATTTGGATTTGATTCAGGAGGCGTTGTATTTATTTCTGTGGGGTCTGTATCTGTTTCAGTCGGGTCGCTTGTTTCTGTAGGGTCTGTATTTCCCTCACCCTCAGGCAGTCTTGCTGCTGAAATAATAGATTCTGCTATCAAAGCATGTCCTTCTGCATTTGGATTCATTTCTAAATTATTTAAATTTGTATACTGATAAGCCATGCCCTGAAATGCAGAATATGTGTCTACTAAAATACAATTCTCCTGTGTTTGTGTAAATGTTTCCAGATAATTATTATAACAATCGTTTACAGCCAATCTTGCCGGATTCAAAATGCTATTATAAGCGGCTTTGCGTTTGACTGTTAAATCATAATAACTTTCAATATTATCCAGTAAATTATAAACTGTTTGATATACAATAGTTGCATCTTGATATTGAGAAAGATTTTCAGTAATTGCTTGAAAATTGGCTGTTGCAGATTCACGATTGGCTTTAATTGCACTAGCCATTTTATTAGAATACGGTATCAATTCCATTTCGTCAGTAAAACCGTAATCCGCTAAACTTGCTGTAAATACATCAAGAAAATTTTCAAATCCAAATTGTGTCATAAATTCATTTGCTGTCAACATAAATTCGTCCATAATATCATGAATCCCCACAGTGACAATAATTACATCTGCCTTTGATAAAGCTTCCTGTATCTGTGCGTCATTAATACAGAGTAATAAATCACTTGTTGTGTAATTATCCTGTGCAAAATTCTGTATTTCTATATTTGTATAATCTTGAATTAAATCTACATAAGATTTTTGACCGTCAGCAAGTCCTGCACCTGTAGAAATACTATCACCAATGACAACAATATTTAATGTTTCTTCGGCACTTGTAGGAATCAACATACTGCCTATATTCAGCATAGAAACTGCTGTTACAAATGCTATTTGCTTTAAAAACTTTTTCATAATCCTAAAAATCCTCCTCTTAGTTCTTGTATATGACTCTGTTATAAATTTATTTTACAGCAAAATAAATTACTTGTCAAGTTATAATTCCTGCCATTATTTTTTTTGTTTCAGCATAATATATGCTGTAATTATTGTAATTACAATAGATATTACAGTAGGAAACCATGTATCCGGCACAGGTAAATTTGCTGTATTCATGCCATAGAAACTAAAAATCATAGTAGGAATTGACATAATAATTGTCACGACTGTTAAACGCCACATGACAATATTTAAATTATTAGAAATCACAGAACCAAATGCTTCTACCATACTGGAAATAATTCCAGAATAAATATGACTCATTTCAATCGCCTGACGGACTTCAATTAATACATCTTCCAGTAATTCTTGGTCTTCGTCATAGAGCTTAATTGTTCTGCCACGCAATAATTTTTCTATTGTCACTTCATTGGCTTTCAGAGACGTTGAAAAATAAACTAATGATTTTTCTAATTCTAACATTTGAATTAATTCTTTATTTTTCATAGCACTGCTTAATTTCTGTTCCATTACATAAGAAGTTTTATCAATTTGCTTTAAATCCTGCAAATAAATTGCAGTAATTCTCAGCAATAACTGCATCACAAATCTTGTTTTCATGTGCGTATAAACACTTTTTACAGTACCGTCCATCATATCACGCAGTACTTGATTATCTTTTAATGAAATCGTAAACAAATAATTTTTTGTGATAATAATTCCCAATGGTACAGTAAAAAACAAAATTGTTTCTTCTGTTTGAATTTCTGACATTGCCGTATCAACAATAATTAATGTCTGGTCATCTTCTCTTTCGATACGAGAAGATTCTTCTTCGTCAAGAGATGATTTGACAAAACCGCTGTCCAGTCCGAAACCGTCAATTAATCTTTGTACTTCCTGTGCTGTCGGGTCAATTACACAAATCCAACAGCCATTTACAGGTTCTTCCAGTTCTTTAATGCTATTATCTTGTGTTTGGTAAAAGTGAATCATAATTATTACCGCCTTTCTTTGCAAACAGAAATTTTCTGCTTGCGTATTTGAAAATTTCCGCCCACCCATCAGGGTCGATATTCATATAATTCACCTCCAAACTAAATTTTTAATTTTTCTTGACAAGATACTTGTTTTTTGATATAATAACACTGGAGTTAAGACTATTTTCGCATAAAGACAATTCTTAACTTTTTTATTATACCAGATTTTTGCAGAATTGGCAAGCTTTTTTTGAAATTTAGCTGACTAATATAAATTTATTGTCGAAATAGAAAAACATTTGCGAAAGACTTGCAAAATTTTCAGAAACATGTTATAATAAAATTAATATTTCTTACAGGGCGGTGCAATATTGTACCGTCTGAAACTGTTATATGAAAAAATCAAATCTAAAAAGGAGCTGAAATCATGGGAATTATGGATATTTTTGCACAGTTAGAACAAAATAAGCTTGCTACAGGAAAACCCCAGTGGCTAATTGTTGGGTTAGGCAATCCCAGTATGATTTATGAAAATACCCGTCATAATGCTGGATTTATGGCAATTGACACACTTGCAAATCAGGAGCAAGTACAAGTCAATCGTATGAAATTTAAATCTTACTGTACAGATTTGACACTTGCGGAACAACGTTGTTTATTACTCAAACCACAAACTTATATGAATAATAGCGGTGAAGCTGTCGTACAGGCAATGCAATTTTATAAAATAGATATTAGTCAAGTGATTATTATATTTGATGATATTTCTTTACCAGTAGGCAAATTGCGCATTCGCAGAAAAGGCAGTGCCGGCGGACATAATGGCATTAAAAGTATTATTGAATTAACAGGTTCAGAAGATTTTGCTAGAATTAAATTAGGTGTTGGCAAAAAGCCTAATAAAAACATGAATCTTGCAGATTGGGTATTAAGCAAATTCACAGACAAAGAATTATTACAAATGCAAATTTCTTGTGCCAATGCTTGTGAATGTTTAAAACTAATGCTGAATCATCAAACTGAAAAAGCCATGAATTTATATAATGCATAATATTTTTTTGATAACATAAGGAGAAATTTATGAATTTTTTCACAGAAACATTTCAAGAATTATCCGACTGGAAACGACTTGCCGAATCGTTACATACTGGTGAAACACCTGTTTGTGTCACAGGTCTTTCGGCAATTCATAAAGCACAACTTGCACTGACAACTGCTGTAGAACAGGAACAAATTATTTTATTTATTACAAGCACAGAAGCAGAAGCGATTAAACTCTGTACAGATATTAATGCCATGTTTGGCGAAACAATTGCATTATATTACCCTGCAAAAGAAATGTTATTTACTTCAGCAGAGAGTAAATCTACAGAATATGAACAAGAACGTTTACATGTATTAAGTGCAATCTCTCAAAACCAAGTGAAAATTATTTTAGCCAGTATAGAAGCATGTTTACAGCCAACAATACCACCTGCATTATTAATTTCTTCGCATATTAAATTAGACTTGAACAGCCTAATTGATTTACATGAATTAGGTCAAAAATTAATATCTGCCGGCTATACTCGTTGTGAAACAGTAGAGGGCAAAGGGCAATTTGCTATCAGAGGTGCAATTATAGATATTTTTCCGGTACAAATGCAACAGCCTGTTCGTATTGAATTATTCGGTGACGAAATAGACACTATTTCTTATTTTGATACAGAAACACAACGCCGAACGGATTCTATTCAAGAAATTATGATTTCACCTGCTTCAGAATTGCTTTACAATCCAGAAAATTTAAAGCAAGCAATTCAAAAATTTTCTAATCAGGTTAGAAGCAAACGCAAAGATAAAATTCAGGCAAATTTATTACAAGATATTGCGAGATTAGATTCTGGTTTACAGCTTGCCAATATAGATAAATATTATGATTTAATTTATCCTGACAAAACAACGACAGTATTAAATTATATTACAGGAGCTGTATTATTTTGTGAATTTCCGGATATTAATCGCCATGCACAAGCACTTACAGTACAGCTTCGGGAAGATTTAAAATTACTCTATGAAGACGGCATTTTATGTAAAAATCTTGATGGCAATATGCTTGATTTTGTAGAATTTCAAACTATGCTGGAATCGAAAACTTGTGTTTATCTAAGCCAATTTTTACAAGGCAGTGAGAGAATCCCATTTAGAAAAATTATTAGTATGCAAGCTATGCAAAATGCAACTTGGGGCGGTGAAATCAGGCAATTACTGGAAGATTTACAAGAATATCTTTCACATGATTATCGGGTAGTATTAGCTGTCGGCAGTGAAAAAACTTTGCCAATTTTAGCAAAAGATTTACAAGAGAGTAATATTCGTTGTTTTATTGCCAATAAAACAGATTCTTGTCCGGCTGGAGCTGTTTTAATTACAGCAAAAAGTATTTCCAGTGGTTTTTCTTATCCGGAAAATAAAACAGCTCTAATTGTCCAGACAAAAATGCATACTGCTCGCAAACGCCGTCACAAACATAAAGCCGGCATGGAAATTCAAACGCTTGCAGACTTACACCCCAATGACCTAGTTGTTCATGCGATGCACGGAGTAGGCAGATTTTTAGGCATTCACAAGCTCGAAATGGAAGGCATTGCAAAAGATTATATTACCATTCAATATGCCGGAACAGAAAAGCTTTATGTTCCTGTCACACAATTAGATTTAGTATCAAGATATATTGGCGCACAAGACGATAGTGCAGTAAAATTAAATCGCTTATCTTCTCCGCAATGGCAGAAAACTTGCAATAACGTTCGCAAAGCCGTCAAAGACATGGCAGAAGAATTAATGAAACTCTATGCCAAACGTGAAAAAAGTGAGGGATACGCATTTTGTCCAGATGACGAAATACAACATAATTTTGAAGAAAGATTCCCCTATGCAGAAACAGATGACCAGTTACAAAGTATTCAGGAAATTAAATCTGACATGGAACGTCCCAGACCTATGGACAGATTACTTTGCGGTGATGTTGGATTTGGCAAAACAGAAGTTGCATTCCGTGCAGCTATGAAATGCATTCTAAGCGACAGGCAATGTGCTATTCTTGCACCAACGACTGTATTAGCATTACAGCATTATAAAACTGCAATACAGCGTTTTGACCAAATGCCAGTCAGAATTGAAATGTTATCAAGATTCAGAACCCCCAAAGAACAGAAAAAAATTCTTGCAGATTTAGAAAAAGGCAAAATTGATTTAATTATTGGCACACATAGAATTGTTCAGAAAGACGTAAAATTTCATGCATTAGGCTTAGCAATTATTGACGAAGAACAGCGTTTCGGTGTTGCGCATAAAGAAAAATTTAAACAAATTTTTTCCGGCATTGATGTATTAACACTCTCTGCAACGCCGATTCCCAGAACGTTGAATATGGCTTTGTCCGGCATTCGTGATATGTCTGTATTAGCTGACCCTCCGCAAGACAGATATCCAGTGCAGACTTATGTAACAGAATATCAAGATAGCATTATTATGCAAGCAATTTCCAGAGAATTAAAACGTGGCGGACAGGTATATTATATTCATAACAGAATTGATACTATTGCGAATTGTGCGAATAAAATTCAAAATTTATTTCCAGAAGCAAGAATTGCCATTGCACATGGCAGATTATCTGAAACAGAAATGTCAGATATTTGGCAACAAGTTGTAGAATCTGAAATTGATATTTTAGTCTGTACGACAATTATAGAAACTGGTGTTGATGTTGCTAACGTGAATACATTAATTATTGAAGATTCTGACAGACTTGGATTAAGTCAATTATATCAGCTCCGTGGACGTGTGGGGCGTTCTAATCGCAGAGCTTATGCCTATTTTTTATTTAAGCGTGATAAAGTACTTTCAGAAATTGCTTCAAAACGATTAGAAGCTATGCGTGAATTTACACAATTTGGTTCAGGTTTCAGAATTGCTATGCGTGACCTTGAAATCCGAGGCGCAGGCAGTATTTTAGGCGGTCGACAACATGGACATATGGAAACTGTTGGCTATGATATGTACATGCAAATGCTGAATGAAGCCATTGCTGAAGTAAAAGGCGAAAAAATTCAAAAAAATTCTTCTTGTACTGTAGATATTCAAATGGAAGCTTATATCCCAGAAGATTATATTACAAGTACTTCTTCCAGAATTGACATGTATCGTAAAATTGCAACTGTTCGTGATGAACATGACGAAACAGAATTAATTGACGAATTAATAGACCGTTACGGCGAACCGCCAACAGCGATTACAGGATTAATTAAAATATCTTTATTAAGAAATTGTGCTGTTGCACTTGGGATTACAGAAATTACACAAAGAAATGCAAGTCTGCAATTTTATATTCATTCTCCTGAACCTGAACAAATTACAGCGTTATCTGCAAAATATGGCAGAAGAATTTTATTTGTCTGCAAAGATAAGCCTTATATTAGTATTAAATTAATTTCCGGACAATCTCCGGCGAAACTCATGCAAGAAGCAATTTTTACAATGCGTGATGCAATATAATTAAAAAAACTCTGCTGTATGTTCAGCAGGGTTTTAATTTTCTATTGACATGTCACTATTTTTTTAGTATAATTAAGCAAAACTATAAATTTTAGACAGGAGAATCTATTATGAAGCTTATTTTTACAGGATTAATATTTTTGATGATTATTATATTACATATAATTGCAATAGTTTTTATCATAAAAAAATTTTTGAAGATTGATGAAGCTACTATGAAAAACTCACCAGCGAGTATTGTTACAGGAGATATTTCGGTAATACTTAACTCTATAATTGGTTTAGTAGCACTTTTTGTGGCTGTTTATGGACTATGGCTTATAGCATATCCTCGAATTTCTAACAAACCAACACTATTTTCAAACTACGCTCTTAACCAAACTATTTACATATGTAATTTCATCAAAGGTCTGATATTTCTTGAATCAGCAATATTTCTACCTTATGGACTGAATTTACTACTCTATAAATTATGGTATAAAAAAACAGGACTTTCAAAATGGAAAATATTTCCTAGCATAATTATCGGGATTGGAAATTTTATACTGTGTGTATTCGTTATGATTTTAGGAGATCTTATAAACGATTGGGCAACATGGCCATGGATGTGGAAATAATAACAATTCTTTTTCACAAAATATTTTATTATTATTTTCATTAATCACCAAGAGTTTTAATTGTCTATTGACATAGCATTATTTTTTTAGTATACTTTAAATGAAGCAAAACTATAAACTTTAGACAGGAGAATCTATCATGAAGATTATTTTTACAGGATTAATCGTTTTGATAATTGTTATATTACATATCATTGCATTTTTTTTCATCATAAAAAAGTTTTTACAGATTGATAAAGTTTCAGTAAAAAAATCATCAAAGAATAATAAATCATTAGATAGTAATAAGGAAGCTACTTTTATAATACTTAACTATATAATTGGTTATGTAACATTTTTCTTAACATTTTATATGGCTAGTACAGGAGTACTTCTTATAGCATCTCATCAAATTTTTGATATACCAACACCATATTCAAATCATTCTCTATTTGGTGGTAACCGAACTATTTATATATGTAATTTCAACAAACGTTTGCTATTTATTGAACCACCAATATTTCTAACATATGGATAGTATACAATACTCAATAAATAAATAAATTAACTTAT
>CAMWHN010000096.1 GCA_947174085.1 uncultured Ruminococcus sp. | reverse complement strand
TAGAAATTAGCTCTGATAATTTTAATTATAAAAAAAGGTGATTATATGGAATTAATAAAAATAACAGCAGAATCTTCTGAAGAAGTTAAAATATTAATTGATGAGCTGAATCAGCAAGCTTTTCCAGATAATGAACGACTTGATACAGAAATCATGTTTTTATTAGCCAAAGAAAATAGAATAAATATTTTAGGAATATATGCTGAGGAAGAATTTTGTGGTTTTTTTGTAATATATGTATTTCAGCATTTAGCATATATTTCATTTTTCGCTATCTGTCCCGAAAAGCGTTCTAAAGGGATTGGAAGTCAAGCTTTGCAATTATTAAGAAAATATTATGCTAATTCTCAAATTGTTGTAGATTTTGAAGCACCAAATGAAAATGTGCTTAATAATTTGCAAAGAATCCGCCGTAGAAAATTTTATTATAAAAATCATTTTTTTGAAACTGGTTGGTATCAGTTTTATGCAAATACGGAATTTGAAATTGCTTGTTCTGAACCTGAATTTGATAAAACTGATTTTGAAGCATTGATTGCAGATATTCACGCATTAGCACCAGAATTTAATCCATATCTTTATAGAAAAAATTAATATTTGAATTTATGGTGATTATTATATGGAAATTTTAAAAATAGAAAAAAACAAGAAAAAATATATTAACTTGCTTTTATTAGCAGATGAACAGGAAAATATGATTGACCGCTATCTTGAACGTGGAATTATGTATGGACTTTTAGATTTTAATCATGAAGTTAAGGCAATATGTGTTGTTACAGATGAAGGAAATTCAATTCTTGAAATAAAAAATATCGCTGTTAATCCAGAATGTCAACATAAAGGCTATGGAAAAAAATTAATCAGGTTTATAGAAAATAATTATAGACATTTTTAAAAAATATTGAGAGTTGGAACAGGAGATAGTTTATTGACGATTCCGTTTTATGAAAAATGTGGTTTTAAAGAATCATATAGAGTAAAAAATTTTTTCATTGATAATTATAATCACCCAATTTTTGAATGTGGAAAGCAGTTAATTGATATGGTATATCTTGAGAAATTGCTGTAAATTTCTAGTATGATATTCAAGTGTGTGAAGAAAGGAAAAAATCAATATATGATACACAAAATAAAACAGACTTTCCGCATAGAGTGCTACCTTGATGATGTATGAAGCAAAATGCAGAACATCTCCGATGAATTTTGTTATTCATGCGTATGGTCTGGTTTCCTATTTTGAATAAATTTTAAATAAAAACTGCAAAGCAGAAACAAATCTACTTTGCAGTTTTGCATTATTTTACTTCAGAAGAAATTGAAATATTCGCTTCTTTAATGGCATTGGCAACTAATCCAGCAACAGCATTTGCACCTGTTTCTGTGAAGTGTGTCATATCTGTAGAACCCTCAACAGCTCCGCACAAATGATAGGTATACGCTGTATCATAACCAATTGTATTATAATGATTTACCATAAGTGTATTTAAATCTATGCACGGAATACTATATTTTTTTGCCATATCTTTGCAAGCGTTGCAATATTCTGTATAGCTATTTGTAAAACTGCCATTCGCATATGCTTTTAAGCCAATCACTGTGGTAACTAGAATAGGTGTACCTCCTTTTTCTAGTGTACCCTCGATATATTTTTCAATATAGTATTCATAAGAGCCTGTTTCTGGATTATTTACATTACCACAAACTGGTGCATAACGTTCTTCATTGCCTTTTGCAGAATCGTTAATTGCAAATTGAATTAATAAATAATCATCTTTTTGCATAGAATCTAAAATTGTCTGTAATCTGCCATTATCATAGAAACTCTTAGAACTTCTTCCGGCAATTGCATGATTAGAAACAGTTACATTATCCGTAAAATAGTTTGTTAAATAATAGCCCCAGCCCTGTTGTGGTGCATAACTTGCACGATAGCTCTGTACCGTAGAATCACCGGCAATATAAATTGTTGTGCTATTTTCAACAGGCTCTAAATTTGGCTTTTGTTCAGGCGTGTAAACTTCCGCAATTGGTTCGTCAGTTAATTCTGTTCTTAAATAATCAATATTAGGTCCGCCATCGGCTGTTGCAGAAGTCAAACGAATGATATTCGCACCAGCAACTAATGGTAATACAATTGCTCGTTCTTGCCATTGCGTCCAAGAATCAGTAGACAAGAAATCCTGTAACCAATAATCTTTATTTTCGTTGACTTCAATTTTCATTTGGCGATTATTGGCACTGCCATTCGCAATATTGAACGTACATAAATAATTACCATCTTTTGGAGCATTTACTGTAAATTCTACAAAGCTACCTACTGTATTATCTAAATTCAAATAGGCATCTGTTGTAAATCCAGCATTTGTATTTTCTACAAAGCCTCTGTTGAAAGCAGAATCCACTGCATAATAAACTTTCTTACCAGTTTCCCAATAACTTGTATTACCTTTACCGTGCAAATATTCTTTTAATAATTTTACATCTTGTGAATTAATATTTGCATCACCGTTCATGTCAGCGACTTTTTGCGTATACGCAGAAATAGTTTGCTTTTTCATTTGCTGTTTTAATATCACTAAATCATAAATATTCACAATGCCATCATGATTCACATCACCAGAAATGAAATTCTCTGTATTAGATAACTGCACACTGTCAATAAACCATGTTTGACAAGCATTGCCATTGCGTTCCCATTCCTGCACATTGGCTTTATGGTCTTGTGAAGCACCAATTACTTCTACTGCACTTTTGTCACTGGAATTTTTAGTGGTAATAATATAACTACCGTCTTCCTGCTGAATAAATTTAAATAACTGTGCATCACTATTTGTATCGCCCCAGATACCAATATTAGTACCATTTTTGGTATCGCCGTAACTCAAATCCAATAATTTTGATGCATCACCGGAACAGCTATAAATATAATAATAGCCGTCTTCAGCAGAAATTGCTTTCCATAGAGCTGATTTGCTATCAATATTTGGCTGTGCAGACTGTACGACATTAGTGCCATCTTGTGATTCGCCGTCTAAAGCCATATATTGCCCAGAGTTGCCATTTCTTAGCATAAATACTGTATTTTCTGGAATTTGTGTTCCAATTTCTGTGCTAGTTTCGGAAAAAGCTAATTCAGCCATGAGAGAAGCTAATTTCATAGAACCTGTTTTACTTTGGTGCAAATCATCATCAGAGGCATAATATTCTTCCATAGCGTCATAACCAATTGAAAGTCCAAAATCTTGCCATGGGGTAAATAAATCTATTACTTTTACATCTTGTTCAGCTCCAATCGTATCTAATTGCCCACCGAACCAACGACCGCCTAACAGTTTATCACGGTTTAAATCACTTCTTCTGCCCTGTTGTTTCACTAACATAACAGTCATGCCTTTGGCTTTGGCACGTTTTACCATGTCTGTGACTGTATTATAATATTCTTCTGCATTAGAATAATTTGTATCATTAATGCCAATAGAAATAATATAATAATCTCCTGCTTTTCCGTAAGTTTCAATTGCATCAAATTGTCCTGCATCTACAAAACCTTTTGCATATTGTCCACTTGCTGCCATATTTCTGACTTCATAATTAGCAAATGCACTAGGCAAATAATTTTTCAAATACTGTCCCCAACCATGCTGTAAATTATCACTAGTATTATAATAATTTGCAACCGTAGAATCGCCACATAGCCAAATAGTTGGATTTGTTTGTGCTGTATCATTCAACTGTGTAATCTCTACAGAACTAATTGAAAAATAAGTTCCTGCTCTGCCCTCTGTTGCCATAATATTTAATTGCCCATCTGTTACAGGCAATTGAAAAGTTTCAACTGCATTACTGCCAGTTAAATTAATTAATTGCAACATGCCCTCTGCACGAATGCTAGTTCTTGTAGTATCACCTGTTGTGACTGTAACTTGATATAAGCCATTTGGCAAATCTACATTAAACGTATTATTTACATCTGTAGAAGTAAATCTTACAGCATCACTAAGCGCATCTTTTCCAGATGCAGAAACATCAGTAACACCAGAAGTATTTGCAAAGCCGTAGCCTAATTCTTTACTATATGCTGTAGCAGCACTGACTCCAGTATAGCCAGACGCTGTGCCACCGCCTCCCAAATCAAATTTCCAGTTTGTCTCTGCGGAAGCTGTAATTGTATTAGAAATCCCTGACGGAATCGCAGGAACTGCTAAAGCAATTGCTAGCAGAGAGCTTAAAAATTGCTTGTGAAACTGTTTCATAAAAGAACCTCCTTCATTAATAAAAATATAATTTATGATGCATAATATGCATAATCCGCACCAAAATCCGCATGAATCGCCTTATGTTCGGTAATACTTTTGGGAATATCTAAAATTCTTTGATTTTCACTGCCACGGAATAATAAATTTAAACTTCTTTTAGACTGAATAAATTTGCCATCTACTAACCAATCAGAAATATCTAATAATTCGCCGTAAAAATTTAAATCTCTATTAGCAGATAAATATTCAAACGTATAACCTGTATATGTCATAATATTCAAGCCTAATTTATGAATTTCTCTGCCCAGTTCTGCAAGAGCCTGTGCCTGACAAAACGGCTCACCGCCACTAAACGTCACACCATCTAAAAGCGGATTGCGTTTAATTTTAGCAAGAATTTCCTCTGTTGTCATGAGCGTACCGCCTTGAAACGCATGGGTTTGCGGATTTTGACAGCCTTTACAATGATGTGGACAACCTTGCACAAAAATTGTAAATCGAAAGCCCGGACCATCTACAATAGAATCATTTGCCAAACCTGATACTTGTAAAAACATGAAAAATCACTCCAAAATATAAAAATAAAAAGACCTGTCCATTAACATTGGACAGGTCTAATTGCTAGTATTCAGCAATTAATTAAACATTGTGTTTTACTCTGTCCTCAACTTCACTGCGTTTTGCATCATTAAATCTATCCAGTGTACCAACTAAATAACCAGTAATACGGCGAATACGTTCAAAGCCGATTTTATTATGGTCTTTTTCAGGACGATTACATTTTGGGCATACATCATTAATAATACCTGTATAGCCACAAACTGGGTCACGGTCTACAGGGTGATTGATAGACCCGTAACCAATACCAGATTCTTTCATACAACGAATAATTTTCTCAAAAGCCGGTAAATTTTTCAATGGGTCGCCGTCTAATTCTACATAGCTGATATGCCCTGCATTTGTTAAAGCATGATATGGTGCTTCAATCTGAATTTTTTCAAATGCACTAATAGGATAATATACTGGTACATGAAAAGAATTTGTATAATAACTTCTGTCTGTTACACCTTGAATAATGCCATATTTTTCAGCGTCCATGCGGACAAATCTACCAGACAATCCCTCTGCCGGTGTAGCCAATAAAGAATAATTCAAGCCTGTTTTCTGTGCTTCTTCGTCAAGGCGTTTCCGCATTCTAGTAATAATTTCTAAGCCTAATGCTCTTGCTTGTTCATCTTCACCATGATGTTTGCCGATTAAAGCTTTTAATGTCTCGGCAAGTCCGATAAATCCGACTGATAAAGTACCATGTTTAAGAATTTCTGCGATACTTTCTTCTGGGCTAAGATTTTCAGAATCTAACCAGATACCTTGTCCCATTAAGAACGGGAAATTTCTAACTTTTTTCTTGCATTGAATCTGGAATCTATGATAAAGCTGGTCAATTGCTAAATTCATAATAGCATCTAAACTTGTAAAAAATTTATCTAAATCATGATTTGCTTCAATGGCAAGTCTCGGCAAATTCACGGACGTAAAGCTTAAATTTCCCCTACCAGTGACGATTTCACGGGACGGATCGTAAATATTGCCAATAACTCTAGTACGGCAACCCATGTACGCAATTTCTGTACGATAATCATTGGGTTTATAATATTGCAGATTATACGGCGCATCAATAAATGAAAAATTAGGAAATAGTCGCTTAGCAGACACTCGGCAAGCCAATTTAAATAAATCATAATTTTTATCTTCTGGGTTATAATTAATTCCCTCTTTGATTTTAAAAATATGAATCGGGAAAATAGGTGTTTCGCCATTGCCTAATCCTGCTTCATTGGCAAGTAAAATATTTTCAGTCACCATGCGACCTTCTGGACTTGTATCCGTGCCGTAATTAATAGACGAAAACGGTGTTTGTGCGCCGGCACGGCTATTCATTGTATTTAAATTATGCACTAAAGCTTCCATTGCCTGATAAGTTGCACGATTTGTTTCTTGATACGCATGTTTTGCAACAAAATTTAAAATTTTCTCTGCTGTTTCTGGAGCTATTATTTTTTCAAGATAAGCCTGTGCTTCTTCCTGAAAATGATTATTATTAGCCAACACTGGAACTAAATTTTTTTCAGCAAGTGCTTGCATTAAACTTTTGGCAAGTTCTTGTGTATTTTCACAATCTGCCAAAAGTTCTAAACCACGTTCTAAATTTTGCTTATATCTAGTAATATAAGTCTTGCGCACACCGTCCGCCATAGCATAATCAAAATTCGGGACACTTTGACCGCCGTGTTGGTCGTTCTGATTTGACTGAATGGCAATGCATGCCAAGGCAGAATAACTCGCAATATCATTAGGTTCTCTCAAAAAGCCATGTCCTGTTGAGAAACCGCCTTTAAATAATTTGACTAAATCAATTTGACAGCAAGTTGTTGTAAGAGTCAAAAAATCCAAATCATGAATATGAATATCGCCGTTTTTATGTGCTTTTGCATGTTCCGGCTTCAAAACATATAATTCATAAAATTCTTTTGCAGAAACACTGCCATATTTTAACATTGTTCCCATAGCCGTATCGCCGTCAATATTCGCATTCTCACGTTTAATATCACTATCTTTTGCAGAATGGAAAGTTAATTCGTTTAGAACCGTCATGAGATTTGTTTTCATTTCTCTGGAGCGTGTACGCTCATAGCGATATAAAATATATGCCTTGGCTGTCTGTGCGTGTCCTCGTTCAATCAAGGCTTTTTCAACGAAGTCTTGTACTTGTTCTACTGTGAGAGAATTATCATATTGTTCTTCACAGAGTTTTGCTACTTGTTCCGCAACTAAAATTGATTCCTGATAATCTGTTCCTCCTACTGCCTTAGCTGCTTTAAAAACAGCATCAGCGATTTTTTCCACATTGAATGGGACTTTTCTGCCATCACGCTTGACAATATACATCAGCATTGCAACTACTCCTTTGCCTAAAATTCTAAAAATACAATATATTGTGTCTTCTTAAAAGTGCTATTTACTAGTATACAGCATATTCTTAGAAATGTCAAGCTGTCAAATTGCATAATATCATGATTAAAATTTCATGCAATTCGCATAAATATACTATATTTTTGGCGATTTTCCCAAAAAATAAAGCAAATCTCACACTTGATTTGTATAAAAAAACATATGTTCTTAAACACAATATCTAGTATGTTGAAAACTGATAAAAAAATCAAAATTTAAGTCTTTAGCGCAGTATTGCTATGATAACTTCTGTGGAAAATTTTTATTTCAGCGGTTTATTTTTTGGGTATCTAGGGCATGTAACTGAAATTAATCAATAAAAAAATTTTTTTCTAAAAGCCCCCCACCAAAGTTAAAATAACACAAAAAAAAAAAGAACTTTCCTGTTTTTTTGGGACAAAAAACAAACACTTTTTTTTTTTTTTTTTAAATCGGTGCATGTTTACAAGAAAGAAATACTTGGGGA
>CAMWHN010000095.1 GCA_947174085.1 uncultured Ruminococcus sp. | reverse complement strand
GTTCAAGGCACTTGATAAATTAACAATGCAAGTGCCGAGAGGCTCTATTTATGGCTTTGTCGGAAAAAATGGAGCAGGTAAAACTACATTAATTCGCATGATATGCGGTTTGCAATATCCCACAAGCGGAGAATTTGAACTATATAATATTAAAAATACAAGCAAAGAAATTTCTAAAGCACGCAGAAAAATGGGCGCAGTTATAGAAACACCATCAATTTATCTCGACATGACAGCAGAAGATAATTTAAAACAGCAATATAAAATTTTAGGATTATCCAATTTTTACGGCTTGCAAGAAATTCTAAAACTTGTGGGATTGGAAAACACAGGCAGAAAAAAAGCTAGAAATTTTTCATTAGGTATGCGACAGCGTTTAGGTATTGCCATTGCACTTTGTGGAAATCCTGAATTTTTAGTACTAGACGAGCCAATTAATGGACTTGACCCACAGGGCATTATTGAAATTCGTGAATTAATTCTAAAATTAAATCATGAACAAAATATCACAGTATTAATTTCTAGTCATATTCTTGACGAATTATCTAAATTTGCAACGCATTACGGATTTATTGACAATGGGCATATAATTCGTGAAATGAGTGCAGAAGAACTTGAAAATTCTTGCCGTAAATGCGTGAGAATGACAGTGACGAATATAAATGCTTTAACAAAATTACTAGACAAAAAATCAATTTCTTATCAAATATTAGATAATAATATAATTGATGTTTATGCAAAATTAAATTTTACCCAGTTTGCAATAGAACTATCTGAAGAAAACTGTGAAATTATTTCCATGAATGAACATGATGAAAGTTTAGAAAGCTTTTATATTTCCCTTGTGGGAGGTGCAGAACATGTGTAATTTATTACTTGCTAATTTGTCAAGACTTAAAAAAAATATTTTATTTATTTTTAGTGCAGTTGTTATGCTGATTTTTGGAATTTTTACACCAATATCAATTTATTCTGACAAAATAAAATATTTCCAATTGCAAGAAGCGGATAAGGTAATTGGTGGCTATGTTATTTTTGTATGCATTATAATGGCTTTTATCTGTTGTATATTCTGTGGCGAAGAATATGACGGCGGAACAGTACGCAATAAATTATCTGTTGGACACAGACGAATGCATATTTATTCTGCGCAGTTTTTTACTTGCATGATTGCTGGTGTTATATTATGTTCATTATATTTAATGCCAGCTTTATTATTGGGAAATATTTTACTAGATGCATTTGAATCAAGTTTTGGTTTATTGCTATTATATTTTGTCAGTGGCATTCTTTGTGTTTGTGCATGTGTTTCTATCTACTGCATGTTAATGACAATGATACCCAAAAGAACCGCTGGCACAGCTTTTACAACTTTTATTATGCTTGTTATGATATACATTGCAAATCAAGTTCACATTCTTTTGATTATCCCTGCGGAAACATATCAATTTCCTGTCATAAATGGTGTCGTTACACAAATATATGGCGAAAATCCACGTTATCCTACAGGCATTTATCGCAAATTTCTTGAAATTTTATTTGATGTTTTACCATCAGGACAAGCATATCAAATTTTTTTCAGGAATCCAGAACATTTTCAAACAGCAGAACATCTGCCAAGAATGATAGTATTTTCATGTATTATAATAATATTATCATTTTTATCAGGTATAAAAATTTTTGATAAAAAAGATATGAAATAAAATTAAAACTCACAGAATTTAAAGCTCTGTGAGTTTTCCTGTTTGTTTTGCTATCTGGAATAGAATTTTATTTTTTTGATTGATAGAACCAAATTTTTTCACACTGCAAATTACGCTTTTGCAAGTTTTCATTAAAGCAATTGCTTTTTGTAAAGTCTGTTCTTGAATGGGTTCAAAATCTTGTTCTGTAATCACTTGCATGGCAAGAGCATTCGCAACTGGATAATCTAAATCATGTTTATGAAAAATACCGGCTATAAATGGTATATTTTTTCTTTGTAATTTATGATAAACTGGAATGCCTGAACCTGCACCGCCAATCACAAAAATTTCAGGTGTTCCCTTAGGTTTAGAGAGTTCTGGAGAACCAGTTATTACAGAATAGCTACCAGAATTAATTTCATAAAGATTTTTAATATAATTATCTGTAAAAATTTCTTCTGGTGTGCCGATTTGATAATTATCAGATTTCACACAAAGTATTCTGTCAGAAACTTTCTGTGCTAAATCTAATTCATGTAAAGACAGCATGACAGCAAGATTTTTTTCACGGGTAAGCTTTTGAATTAAGCCTAATAACTCTAATTTATGCTTAATATCTAAAAAAGAAGTTGGTTCATCTAGTAATAAAACTTCTGGTTCTTGACAAATTGCCCTTGCTAGCATAATTCTTTGACGTTGCCCGTCACTGATTTGATTGAATTTTTCATATCGAAATTTTGTTGCGTGTACTAATTCTAAAGCTTCGTTAATTTTTATATTATCATGCGCAGATAAAATGCCTAATCTGTTTGTATAGGGATATCTTCCAGAAGCAACAACATCTTCACAAGTCATTAATTCTGGGTCAATGCGCTGTGTAAGAAAAATAGCTAATTGCTTTGCAAATTCCTGTTCTTTAAAACGATTTATATTTTTTTGATTTAAATAAACAGCTCCTGCAATGGGTCGGAGCTGTTTTGCAATCGTTTTTAAAATTGTAGATTTCCCTGCACCATTTGCGCCAATCAGCGTTAAAATTTCACCGGCATGTAATTCAAAACTAAGATTATTTAAAATAATTTTCTTGCCATAGCCTAAAGCCATATTTTCAGCATATAATTTTTTCATAAAAATCAGCCTTTCTGCTTGTGAAGCATTATCCAGATAACAACAGGCGCACCAAATAAAGCTGTCACAGTGCTAATGCTTAATTCAGTCGGCGCAAATAAATTTCTTGCTAGTAAATCGCATAATAAACAAAATACAGCCCCTCCAAGAAAACATGCCGGTAAAATAATAATAGGCTTTGCCGTGCCGAATAATTTTTTAACAAGATGTGGCACAGCAATCCCCACAAAAGAAATAGGTCCTGCAAAAGCTGTTACACAAGCTGATAATAAACTAGAAATTAAAATTAAAACAATTCTGAAAAATTTAATATTTACGCCCATATTTTCAGCATATTCTTCGCCGAATTGATACGCATACATAGGTTTTGCAAGTAAAATCACTGGAATAATAAGAATTAATAATAAAATAATAATTACTTGAATATCTTGCCAGTCAGTTCCGGAAAAAGTCCCCATAGACCAATTATGTAAATTAATAATATTCGCATCGTCGGCGAAATTAATTAATAAATCCGTCAATGCAGAACAAATATAACCTATCATAATGCCACTAACGACTAACATAGCCATATTTTTGACTTTACCAGACACAGCAAGTACAAAACCCATAGAAATTAAAGCTCCTAAGAAAGACGCTCCGACCATTGCACCAGAAGATAAAAATATATTTTTTTGCAGACAGAAAATCATGACAAAAGCAACTGTTAATTTTGCACCAGAAGAAATTCCCAATACAAATGGTCCTGCAATTGGATTATGAAAAAAATTTTGTAATAAAAATCCTGATACAGCTAACGAACCGCCTAATAATAATGCACAGAAAGCCCGTGGCAGACGAATAAACAATAAAATTTGTCTGGTAATATTATCTTGATTATTTCCTGTAAAAATAGCTATTATCTGTGCAATAGTAATACTGCTACTGCCAGTAATTAAATTAATAATTAATAACAGCAATAATAATAGCAATAATATTATAAAACAAAACAAATATTTTTTTTTCATATTACGAATCCTCATGTTAATTTATGCATGAAATAAATTCCCTGCTTACTATCATCATGCAAAACTGCATAAAAATCCGCTAACATTTCAGAAGCATTCGTAGACTGTTGAAATAAATTTTGTCCTGCACACCAAACATTTCCATTCTGAACGGCTTTACAATCGGCTAAAATACTACTTTTTTCAAGCAGTTCGTCTATGCTTTGTAATTCGTCATCTATCAAGCTATTATAAATAAAAATATCTGCATTTTTAGCAATTTCATAAAATACTTCTGTTTGAATATTCATAGTAGATAAATTATTTTTTTCGAGATTTAAATTTTCCTCTGTGAAAATATATTCTCCTCCGGCTAATTCTATCATGTGTGAAATATAATCATTTGGTTTTCGAATATTCACATAGCCATTCGGCGAAATATAAAAAAATGCAACAGTTTTTTTAGTTTGACTAGAATCTTCCGCAACAGAGTTTGTAATTTCTTGAAATAATTCTGCTTTTTGATTAAAAAATTCTTCTGCTTGTTCTAATTTGCCTAATAATAAGCCATATAATTTAATCCATTCCATACGTCCCAGAGGGTGAGATTCATAACTAGAGCGTTCTATAAAAACCGGAACACCTAATTGCTGAATTTGTTCTTTTACATCAGGACTATGATAAATCATAGTAGATTCAATGGCAATATTACAATGATTTTCTAGTAATAATTCATAATCTGGCATACTATATTTTCCGGCATATTGCAATGCTCCGGAATCTAATGCATATTGTACACTTGGAATTGACCAATCTTTTGTAGAAGTTAAAGCAATCCTATCTAAACTATCTAAACTAGCAAATAAATCCATTGCCGAAGACGCAGCTAAATAAATATTCTCTAACGGTTGTTGTAAAATAATTTGATTTGCATTATGTTCTGGAATTTCCACATCCTCCGGCACAAGTAAATAAATATTTCCGTCATTAATAGAAATTTCTGCACAGCCGTCTGGATAATATAAAACAGAAAATTGTTCTGCATAGTCTAATTTCATAGTTTCTGTTTGATTAATTATATTCTGTTCTGGAGCTGTTTTTTGACAAGCTGTAAAAAATATCAGACAGCAATATAATATTAATATGATACTTAATTTTTTCATAATTTTAATAACGTCTCCGTATCAAAATACAGTGTGTAATTAATTTCATGTGGTGTACTCATAGCTGTGGTATTCGCTGATACTGGTAATTTATAATTAAATGCTAATACGGGAATTTCAAAAACGGATTGATTATTGATAATCTCAGCAATATATTTTTCGCCGTCAACTAGCATGTAATCATAATTAGAACTACTCCAGATAATTTCTGCAATCGCTTCACCATCTTGAATGATTAATTTTGCAGGAGAAGTTACAGACGCTCTGCCAGAACCGCCCTCTAATATTACAGCAATTTGATATTCACCGTCTTCTAATCCTAAGCTAGACACAGTTGGCACAAGACTTTCATCAAACGCAGTTATCGGCAAAGAATCTGAACGGAATAAAATTGTTCTATCATACCATTTTTGCTTATTTTTACTAAATGCAGAACAAGCAATACCCTTGTCTAAAGCCTCTACTGGAACAGTAAAAACATATTCACCATTTTCATTTTCTGTGAAAGCAATATAACTTTTTTCAGATAATTTAACAGCTTCCTCACCTGTTCCCATAAATAAATACAAGTAGCCTGTACCGTTCATTGTCATAGTAGCTGTCATTTTGCCCATACTAACACTTAATTGACAAGAACTCACTTGAAACATAGAAGAACTAGAATCTACTATAATATCATAAATACCATCAAGAACCATTTCGCCGTCAATTGGTGTCATACCGTCTTCTACAATATTTTTTGGTGTAACAGTTTCATCAGCTCCGGCAAGTAAATCTTGCTGTGTAGAATTATCTGTCACAGGCATTGTCGCAATAGGTTCACCTGATTGTTTATTACAGCCAGTACAAGCCAAAAGAATTAGCATTCCAGATAAACAAGTTATTATTTTTCTCATATTCACGAAAATTTACATCTCCAATCCTTAAAAAACAACGGCAGGAGCAAAAGCCCCTGCTCGCTAGATTTGTTTTATTCTGCATTTGTATCTGTGATAGAATTTACAGCTATCTGTGCATGTTCTACATAAATTTGACGAATTTCCTCATTTTCGCCTAATCCACGCAATAAACAAATTACTTCATAGCCGGCATTTTCAAAAACAGATTTCCAAGAATCTTCTTCATCGCCTGCCATGTCGTTATTCGCATGGTCACCAGAAACAACCATTAAAGGCTCTAATACAACACGCTTATAATTTCCAGATTGCACAGCTTCCAGAACAGTATCAAGAGACGGCTCTGCCTCTACTGTGCCAATGAAATAATTTTCATAGCCGTCTGCGATTAATAAATTTTGCATTTTTTCATAAACGGCATTAGAATCCGCTTCTGTACCATGACCCATAAAGCAAATTGCTGTTTCACCGTCATCATATTCTGAAGTCCAGTTAATCATAGCTTGTTCTACTTTTTTGAAATCCTCGTCACTTGTTAATAAAGGCTCGCCAAAAGCAATATGTTCAAATGCGTCAGCATATTGTGCCACTTGGTCAATTAATTCTTGATATTCATAGCCATTCATCAAATGTGTTGGCTGAATGACGAGATTTTTAACTTGATTATCGCAAGCCCTTTGCAATGCAGTTTCTACATTGTCAATTAAAATATTATCACGTTTCTGCACATGATTAATAATAATATCTGCTGTAAACCCTCGTCTGATTTCATAATCAGAAAACTGATTATCAATTTCTTCTTCAATTGCGCCAATTGTCAGACGCCGATTATCATTGAAACTTGTTCCAAAGCTGACAACTAAAATTTCATTATCGCCGATATTATCCTGATTTCTAATATTATCCAGAGAAGCATCTCCAGTATTATAATTTTCTTCCTCGTCCTCATTTTCAGATTCAGTGTCCGTTTCAGAATCTGTTTTTGATTCTGTTTCTGACACTTCTTGCTTTGTTGGCGATTCCGTAGAAACGTCAGTCTCGGCATTTGTGGAAATATTATTTTCCATATCTGAAGTACTTTCTTCTGGTTTGTTCGCACAGCCTGTCAATGTTAGTACAGACAGACCAAGCATAAATGCAAGTAATTTTTTCATAACTTCAACCTTTCTGTTTTGAATACCAAAAAGGTACGAAATTATTTTATTTCCGGTACAATCAAAATCTCGTGACCTGAAATTATAATAATAATTTCCGTACCAACGAAACGGCAGGTTTCCTGACTTATGCATCTTCATAGAACAGCAAGCCTTCCCAGTTATCATACCAGTGACTTCACAAAAAATTTTTTTGCAAAAAGCTATTCTACTCCGCAATCACAGTGACGAGTTCGTACAGGAATCACACCTGTTTCCCTTTTACCTTTCGCATTGCAAAATTGCAAAATATTTCACAATCGAAAGCACCGCTTGTTTTTTCAATTTTCAAGATTCAAAATATTAAATAAATTTATGCTAGCTAACATGATTTTATTATAACAGCAATTTCAGCAAAATGCAAGTATTTTTTTTATTTTTATTAAAATTATATAAATCTAGCAATTTATTACACTTTTAGGCTTAATTTTTGTTAGTACATGCAATTTATTATTAATATATTCTGTTGCATAGCCATTTGCATTTGCAATTTGATAATCATAATAATTTTGTTCAGGAACAGCAAATTTTTCTAAAATTGCCATAATAGTCCCGCCATGTGCAATAATTGTTATATTTTCATGATAAATTTTTATTAATTTTTCAAAAGCTTTTATTGTTCTTAATTTAAAATTTTCAGGAGATTCGCCATTTGGAAAACAAGCTGTACCATTGCTAGCAATCCAGTTTTGA